>NZ_RCMC01000127.1 GCF_011319475.1 Candidatus Nitrosotalea sp. FS | reverse complement strand
TTTTCTTTCTAGCATGTCAAAAAGCCATCTTGACGAGTCTCTTGCAGATTCTAGAAATCTTTTGTCTCTTGTCTGTTGATACAACTCGCATAGTGCGCCTACACATACACCGTTTGGATATGAATGAAATGTCTCAAAAAAACTTTCAGAGTCTGGATAGAACCTATCATAAAATGCACCATTTGTTTTTGTATTGTCTTTGACTTGGCCTAACAATATGGATTCACCTGTTTTTTTGGCAAGCTCAAGAAACTTGGGATCATTGTACCATTTGTATAATTTTAACAACAAGTTTATTCCATATCCGGATATCTCGTAAAAAATGAAAGGCTTGTCTGTATCTCTCATTGGTTTTGTTGTATTTTGGAATCCATAAAATCCTGATCTTGCTTTGGTCTTTGAATCGTCAATTGATGAAGAACTGAGAAGAAATTTTGTTGCGTTATCTAGAGCCAATTGCATATCTTTCATTTATTTCAAAGTTTGAATTGACCCATAATATATTATAGGTTGACAGGCGACTCTAGAATGAAATCTATGCCAAGTAATTTGTTGTCAAAGATTGAAAAACATGAAGCAAAAATCTGTGTAATCGGGCTTGGTCAAGTTGGCTTGCCAACTGCACTGACCTTTTGTCAATCTGGATTTGATATAACAGGACACGACATAAACAAGGACCTTCTAGCAGCTTTGAACCAATCCAAAGCACCATTTGAGGAAAAAGGTCTTGATGAACTACTCAAGTCATGTGTAGCATCAAAAAGATTTCATACTGATCCTAACATTGAAGACTCGGTAAGAAATGCCGATGTCATAATAGTATGCGTGGCAACCCCACTTACTAGTGGAATAATGCCTGATCTGTCGTATCTTGAAAAAGCATGTCAATCCATCTCTGAGATGTCTCTTGAAAATAAACTTGTGATTATAGAGAGTTCAATTTCTCCTGGAACCTTCAAAGGGTTGATTCTGCCAATGCTTGAGAAACGGTTCAAACTTGGAACACATTTTTGGGCTGCATTTGTACCAGAAAGATTAGCACCTGGTACTGCATTGTCTGAAATAAAAACTACACCGCGTGTTATTGGATATGTCGATGAAGAATCATCACATCTTGCTGCTTCTCTTTATGGGAAAATGGTGAACTCTCAAATAGTCTCAACTTCTGTGGAAGTAGCAGAAATATCTAAGCTGGTGGAAAATGCATTTAGAGATGTTAACGTTGCATTTGCAAATGAAGTAGGATTGATCTGCGAAAATTATGGAATTGATGTTGCAGAATTGATCAAAGTATGCAATTCACATCCTCGGGTAAAACTTCTCCAGCCAGGACCTGGAGTTGGGGGACCATGTCTTCCAAAGGATCCATATCTTTTACTTAATCCACCGGGGAAAAAAAAGATTGAATCTGCTATTATACTTGATTCCAGAAAAATTAACGATAACATGCCGTTTCATGTGGTAAATCTTGTAATTGATGCTCTTATGGAGCAAGGCAAAAAGATATCCGAATCAACAGTACTTGTACTTGGAGTGTCATACAAGGCAAATGTAAGTGACACTAGGTTTTCTCCTTCAAAAGATATTGTAACTCAACTTGGCAAAAATGGATGTAATGTAATTGTACATGATCCAAAAAGCAAGGAAACCTTTGGAGGTCAAAGAACTGAAAACATGTGGGAATCATTGTCTCAATCAGATGCTTTGGTTCTAGTAACAGATCATGACGAATTCAAGAATTTGGACCTTGCTAAAATAAAACAGACCATTAGAACCCCAATTATAATTGACACTAGGCGAATATTTTCAAGAAATCAGGCGGAAGGGCTTGGAATAAAATACATCTCGGTGGGTTATACAAAAACCCTCAAAGATAAATGAAGCAGGACAAGTCATCTTATATGATGAGTCTTAAGGGAATCAACGTACTTGTAACTGGGGGAAACGGAGCAGTAGGATGTAATCTAGTAAACAGACTTCTTGAGCAAGACTGCAAGGTAACAGTTCTGGATGATTTTTCACAAAGTGGAACTGGAAACCTGAAAAAACACCAAAACCTTGTTGTTATAAAAGGAGATATCACAGACAACAAATCACTGTTCAAGGTATTTTCCAAGAAATTTGACTATGTATTTCACTTGGCAGCAAGGTTTGCAAATGAACTCTCTGTAAAAGACCCGCTTGAAGACTTGCGAGTCAATGTTCAAGGAACACTTCAGATGTTGCTTTACGCATCAAAACAAAAACCCGAGAGGTTTCTTTACACATCTTCTTCATCACTTTATGGTCATCAACAAAATTCTGTAATGAAAGAAGATCTGATGCCAAACCCATCTACTCCATATGCTACAAGCAAACTTACTGCTGAATATTACTGCAAATCAATTCATGAGCTATATGGCATGGACTATACAATAGTTAGACTCTCAAACTCTTATGGTCCGCATGATCCTCCTGGACGATATAGAAATGTAATACCAAATTTTTTTGAAAATGCAATACATGAAAAACCGCTCACCATAACTGGTACAGGAAAAGAGACACGCGACTTTACTTTTGTTGAAGATTGTGTTGAAGGTATAATTCTTGCAGCTACTAAAAAGGGAGGCAAAAATGAGACTTTTAATCTCGGAACAGGAAAAGAGACGCAGATCCATGATATTACCAAATTAATTCTAGATATCACTAGAAGTAAGTCAACAATAAATTACAAGCCAATGCGAAGCTTTGATCATGTGAAACGAAGAAAAATGGATATATCAAAAGCAAAAAGAATGATTGGATATGATCCTTCAACTTCAATTGAGCAAGGACTAGAAAAAACATATGAATGGTTCCTGAATTGTTAAGGTGATTTGTATCAACATACTTGTCTTTTGCAATGTAGATCTCTCACAAAAATGGGGTGACTATGCGCGAGTCTTTTCTCTGATGAGTGCTTTTTCAAATCTTGGAAACAAGGTCTTTATTGTAATAATAAGACCTGAGCCAAAATCTCCAAGAATTTCTCATTTTAAAGAAAATGGGCTTGACGTAATTGAGATTCATCCGTCAAGTATAATGAAATTTCAAGGAAAACGAGGTGTTGGAAAATATCTTAACTATTTATCAATTCTTCCTGCGGCATCTAAAATTGCTTCAAAAATTATCAAAGAACATGGTATAGAATATGTATACGCGTACATGCCTGGAATTGGAAGTTCGCTTCCTGCAATGAGGGTGCAATCAAAACATAAAATAAAATTTGTACTTGATTTTGCAGACCTGCATGTTTTTGTCAGGCCAAAGAAAATAGCAGATTCAGCATTTCAAAAAGCAGACAAGATAGTTGCAATAACAAATTATCTCAAAGAAGACTTGCTAAAGAGAGACGTTCCT
>NZ_RCMC01000261.1 GCF_011319475.1 Candidatus Nitrosotalea sp. FS | reverse complement strand
CCTCTTCCCTGCGTCTGTCTGTCTGCTATGATCAGCGAGCCATTCTCATGTGGCTTTTTGGCAAGCTCCAACGCAAAGTTCTGGGTCGAATCAATTATTCCAAAATAGTANGACATCCATATTCCTCCCCTTGGTGAGACCCACTTGCGATTTAGTCTGCCTCTTCCTTGAGTCTGCCTGTCTGCAATAACTAGCGAACCGTTCTCATGTGGTCTTTTGGCAAGCTCTAGTGCAAAGTTCTGGGTCGAGTCAATCATTTCAAAATAGTAAATTTTTCTACCAATGATATCTGTCTGGAGTCCGTTTGACACCTCCCATGGAACCAAAAGGTCCGTACTATGTTGCAGTCTGTATCCGGATTTTGGTTTTGACTCTATCTTGTATCCTAACAACTTTAGTTTCTTGATATTTTTCCAGACAGCAGCTCTGCTCAATGAAAGTGACTTGGAAAGTTTTTCTCCAGATAAAAATTCTGACTGGTTAGATTTTAGCAGTGTTACAATTTTGTCAAGTGTTGTCTGCTCAAATGATGTGTACATGCAAGAACAATTGTTCCACTAGATCATTCGCTCAATAATTTTTTAATATTCTCTTCTAGAAAATCGTTTGTGCCAAATGCAACATCTCTTAGCACTCCTTTTTTGTCAATTAGTATAGTTGACGGTGTGCCGCGCAATGCAAACTCGTCAAATGTCTGGGCAGAATATTCTTTGCTTCTAAGGTACTGCTTGACTCGTTCAATTATTTCCAGTTTCTGACTCTCACTGTATGACTCATACCCTGGAACATTTGCCTGGATGATTTCATCAATTCGAGCCTGGCTTATCGGGCCGTCTTCTTTTTTGAGAAAGTCCATTGCAACTGGAAACGGAATCTTGTATGGAAGCTTGGTGCCATCTACTAGTTGTCCGTACTGACCAAGTGCCTTTAGTGTCTCACCTATTACTTTGCCTTCTGCAAGTAACAGCCTGAGATTTTCAACCGTATTTTTATCAAAATCTTCAAACGCCGTTGCCACACCCAAAACTGTGACACCTTCTTTNCAAAACCGTGACACCTTCTTTTCTGTATTTTTGGTAAATCTCAATTGCCTGTGGAATGCCATATAGAAAGCAACCCGGACAGTTGACCTGAAATACTTCGATAAGTACAACGTTATCTTTTTCCTTGTCGATATTAGTTGGTAGCCCCTGAACCCATTCTGATACCTTGAGATTTGGGGTCTTTGTGCCTATTTGCACTGCCATGCCAAACACATCTTGTGAATTATTGATATCTGTTTCCTTGTGGAATTCACAATTTTTTCTGGACTGNAAACACATCTTGTGAATTATTGATATCTGTTTCCTTGTGGTATACACAATTTTTTTCAAGCCGGTTTGATTCATAAATCTTTTATATGCCATAGGAGAATCGAGTGCAATGTCTAGCAAAACAACCTTACTCTTGCTCACAGCATCTGTTCTGTTGACATCTTTGCTCGTAGTCAACTTGCCACAAGTCAACGCACTTATACAAAGAGACTTTTCAATCTTAGATGACAGTCACACAACTGCAAGCTATGGATTCAGCAAAGTATGTGGTAATCACCTGTGCGCACCAGGCGAACACACCAAGTGGCTCAATGCAGTATGGCATTCACAGTCAGCAAGCTATGGCAAAGTTACAAACGCACCACACGGTGAAGATGTAATGCATCAAATGGCAGGTTCTACTGCATCTCCAATGTCATCACATGGAACCATGAAGATCTCTGGTAACATGACAATGACTGGAAACATGACCAAATAATTACAGCGGATCTGACCACTAACCATTTTTATCTGACGCACAAATTTATCATAATTCTTTTATATGCCACTCCGTTCAGAACCATTAATGGCTAACAAAATAGCATTGCTCTTGTTTACAACATCTGTGCTTTTGGCATCATTTGCTGCAATGTCTGTTCCACAAGCTAGTGCTTTGACAAAAAGTACTTGGAATGACAACATATCCACAGCAAGCTATGGCAATACCGTAGTCTGTGGTGATCACAAATGTGCACCAGGCGAACACACCAAGTGGGTAAACGCAGTATGGCAATCACAAAAGATAAGCTATGGCAAAGTTGCAAATGCACCACACGGTGAAGATGTAATGCAAGAACTAGCAGGCGCATCATCATCTAACATGACATCTCATGGAACCATGAAGATGTATGGCAGCATGAACATGACTAAATAATTTCCAAACAAGGAAAAACCAAAAACTGTTTTTTAATTTTGATTATTTTAAAATCTATTTAGAAGTTGACGTCAAAGCCGCCCATGTCTCCTGGACCGCCGTCTCCAAAGCCGCTTCCTCCCATGTCCTGTCCTGAACCTGTGTCCTGGCCTGCACCTGTATCATGGCCGCCTGCATCGTGTCCTCCCATGTCTTGGCCACCCATGTACTGGTCTGGCATGAAACTCGTCATTGCCATGCCCATAAACCCCATCATTGTAGAAAACATCATCATGTCCATTATTCCCATAAACATCATCGATGGTAAATAGACTTGTGCTCTTCCATCTGTTGCTGGAGTTTCTGCTTGTCTCCGCTCTGCCATGTAGATACCATCTGATTCCAGTTTTGTTGCAATTCGAATCTTCTCTCCTCTAGTTCCTTGTTGCCCTTGTCTGTCAGGACTAGCTCTTTTTTGGAACCAAACCAACTTTTCTTATCTACTAAAACAATGAATCCTTTTTCTTCGAGTCTTGTAAGCAAAATGTTCAACTCTTGTCCGTCGATCTTTGTCTTTTTTGAAATCTTGTCAAACTTTCTTGCACCTTGGCTTATCGCACTTAATACANAAACCAACTCTTCTTTTCAACTAGAACAATGAAGCCCTTCTCTTCTAGTCTTGTAAGCAAAGTATTCAATTCATCACCGCCAATCTTTGTCCTTTTTGAAATCTTGTCAAACTTTCTTGCACCCTGGCTTATTGCGCTTAGTATGATTACATCATTTGGTTCTTCTTGTTCCATAAGAAAATAATTGTGGCTGCCCTATAAATCGGTTATTCCGTAAGATATTAAGCGGTATGATGTCCTATGAAAACCATGGAGCAAGACTCTTTTACAGATGATGAGATTCGAAAAATTTATTCTCTAAAAAATATCGCAGTTGTCGGCATGTCAAAAAATCCGGACAAGGCAGCACACTATGTTCCAAAATATTTGATTGATAATGGGTACAACGTAATTCCTGTAAATCCTACTGCAACAGAAATTCTTGGAAGAAAATGCTATCCCACACTTACTGATATTCCTGGAACGGTTGATGTTGTTGATGTATTCAGGCCATCTGATCAACTGATGCCTGTCATAGAAGAAGCAATCAGGATAAAACC
>NZ_RCMC01000266.1:177-3545 GCF_011319475.1 Candidatus Nitrosotalea sp. FS | reverse complement strand
GTAGATAAAATCACTTGGAAACCCATCATACTGGTAATTTACTAGAAACGAATTGGTAATAACAGAGACAGAATCTAGTTGTTGNAAGGAACCCTACCATCAGAAATATGCTGTTCCCTATTGTCACTGCCAGAATTATCAAGAGCGGAAGAGCAGGCATTGCATATATTATATCATTGAACCTCATCAACACTTCGTCTGTTGCCCGACCCTTGTATCCAGCATAGACACCATAGACAAGACCAAACACCACAGACCCAATTGATACCGTTATTCCAATAAAGAGCGCAAGAGGTGTGCCCCAGAGAAGCCCAACGGATAAGTCCCGTCTCAGCTCGTCTGTTCCCATGATTCCATAGACCTTTCCTCCAAGAATCAGGTTTGATTTGGAAAGAACCGGTTTTTCTGATACATCATACAGACGCACCTGAAATACATACGGACCCTTTAGGATGGTATTTTCATCAAGTCTTGAAAATATTATTTTTTCAGATGATATTCTATCAAGTGAAAATGCATATCGGGATTTTTTATCAGAGATATTTTTTGCAATCACATCCTGCGTTGAAAATATCATGCTGCTGTATGTTGCGGTGTCTTTTGCAAAAGGCAAAGAGGTTGAGACAAGTTGTAGTACAATACCGTCAGGCCTTGTTACAGACATTTGCAATAAAGGAGAGCCAGAATATTTTACAGTATACTGGTAGATAAAATCACTTGGAAACCCATCATATTGATAATTTACTAGAAACGAGTTTGTAAGAACATAGACAGAATCAAGTTGTTGTGATGATATTACAGGCGATAGTATCAAGTGCTCTGGAATTTTTTCAGACTGGAAATAGTTTACCCATGCAGGCTGGGCAGACTTTGGATAAAGCAACCAACTTGCAGGATCATTCCATGTCTTGAAACTGTCAAGTGGAATTGTCACAAATGCAACAACTGACATGGAAAAAAGAATGACAAGTATTGCAATTCCTGCAATTCCAATCTTGCTGTGTGAGAATTCTTTCCATATTGTCTTTGATGAAAAACTCATTCTCTTCGCACCCTTGGATCAAAGTATCCATACAAGACATCTGCCACAAATACGCTGACAAGAAAGAATGCCGTTAACACATATGTTGCTCCAATTATCACCGGAAGGTCCAAGACACTTATTGCCTCAAAGTACAACCTTCCCATTCCTGGCCAGTCAAACACCGCTTCTGTAATTATTGCGCCCCCAAGCGAGCCAGAGAGGCTGAGTGCAAGAATTGTAACTATTGGGGGTGCTGCATTTTTGAGCGCATGAGAGTAGAGTATGCGTTTTTCATCAATTCCTGCAGCCCTTTTTGCCATGATAAAGTCCTCCTGAAGCACCCCAACCAAGAAATTTCTTACCAAATATGCCCATGAGCCAAACCCAATGATTACAAGTGTTATGAGTGGAAGTGCCATGTGGTAAAGTAACGACCCCAGATATCCAGGGTCTGATATTGATACATCAGGTGTAGCCCTTGCAGGAAATATAGGATACAAGAATGCAAAGACAAAGATCATCAACACACCAATCCACCATACCGGAAAGCTTGATGATATTATTGCAAGTCCAGATGTTATCCTGTCAATCTTTGAATTTACCTTGCTTGCGGCAACTGTCCCAAGAAATATTCCAAGAACAGAAACTATTGCAGTTGCAGTTGTGAAAAGAAGAATTGTCCTTGGAAGTTTTTCAAGTATTATATCTTTGACATCAGACGAGCCGCTGTCGCTTGTAAGAAATTTGGCATGACCAAAGTCCAGTGTCAAGATTTTGTACATTGACAAGCCAATTCTTTGCGGCGAGTACCATGGCTGGTCAAGCCCAAGTGCTGTGATCCTTTGTTTTAGTTGGTTTTCAATGTAAGAATCAAGTTGCTCAGTTGTCTTGAAGCTTGAAAGAAGATTCTTGTTGTTTGTCACTTGTTGCCTTATTTCAAGTGCTGCACTTTGTTTTGATATTGAGTCCATGTTAGAGCCTACAAGAATTATTGTAACAAGTAGCGTTGCCATCAATACGCCAAACATTGTAATTGCACGCTTGGCAAGGAATTTTTTAAATCCCATTTATTTTGTACTCCTCTTTTTTGATACATACCATATGGCAACAGCAATGATTATTCCAAGAACCAAGATCCACGGAATGTACCCATAATTATTTTCAAGTAGCAAGGAATTTGGAGTCACGGCCTCTACAGGAAACTGGCTNTTTTAAATCCCATTTATTTTGTCTTCCTCTTTTTTGATACGTACCACCACATGGCAACAGCAATGATCATTCCAAGAACCAAAATTCCCGGAATGTATCCATAGTTATTTTCAAGTAGCAAAGAACTTGGAGTCACGGTCTCTACAGGAAACTGTCCTTGTCCCTTTGTAACAAGAAAGCTAGAGTGATACATGTCTGGCTTGTATGCCTCATCGGATACGACAAAAACTTGGAGATCATTTGAGCCAGGCTCAAGGTTGGCAGTCTTTTGAGAGGACAACATTATTGCCATGGAACCGTTCCCTGATGATACCTTTTTGCCATCGNCAAGGGCAGCAATCTTTTGAGAGGACAACATTATTGTCATTGAACCATTCCCTGATGATATCTTACCATCATCAATTATCCCCCCCAGTGGATTTGTAAAGTAATAGTATACAGTAGCATTTGGAGTCACAGATACAGGAATCGTAAGTGCAGAACCAATAGATACGCTTGTTGGGACACTTATACTCTCAATCTTTGGCATGCTTATTTCTTCAAACTTTTTCCAGTATCCAGCAGGAAATGGATAGGTGTCATCATCAAATGCTTTTATTGTGATCTTTCTTGCATCAGGAGAATAACTGTCAAGATAGTATGGGCCATTGCTTATCACTGCATGCCCGTGCTCTGCAATCCACGATGAAGATGCTTGATACCTTGAATCAAAATAACCAGAGTCATTTACAAAAGCAAGTGCAGGAGGAATTGACTTTTCATTTGCAAACTCGTCCAGATTTGCCTTTATTATCTTTGCATCATCTGGAATTATTAATGACATCCAGTTGATGTTTTTGCTTACTGCATCAGATCGTGAAAATGCAAGCTTGCCATCAGTTACTGCCTTTTCCATGGAGTATATCATCTCCCATGGCATTCCAGGCCAGACCTGTGCTGCATCTGCAATCTCGCCTGAATCAAAGTGCCGATAGTTTTGGTATACTTCGATTGTATCCTTGTCAAGTACCCGTACCCCGATGACAGTCTTTGCTGCTTGGTTTGCCTTGGGGGAATATTCAGAATCAAATGTCATGGTACCATTTGTCTGGTCTGCACCCCATTGGTACATGAAATAAATTCCATACAAAACATC
>NZ_RCMC01000266.1:0-113 GCF_011319475.1 Candidatus Nitrosotalea sp. FS | reverse complement strand
GTGTCACCTCGCTTGTTGCTGTTGCACCTTGTCCCACAGATACCCATTTTTGTTTTGCAACGTCCCACCTTATTGCATCAGATGGCACATCAAGCTTGTCAAGCGGTCCTTTT
>NZ_RCMC01000130.1:2702-3560 GCF_011319475.1 Candidatus Nitrosotalea sp. FS | reverse complement strand
TAGACTAGATTCAATCTCAGGAGGCTCGGAGGCATTGTGTGAGGTTACCATCAAAGTTGAAGATCCATACGGCAACCAAGCATCTGCAAAATCAGTGGGAGAAGACATTGTCATCACAAGTGTACAGGCAATGATAGACGGCATAAACAGAATCATGCTCAAAAAAATTCTCAAACAAAAAAACCTGGGACAGTAGATGTACAAGATAGCACTCATCACGGGCGACGGCATAGGCCCCGAATTATCAGAATCAGTAATTGATGTACTGGATACAGTAAATGACAAGATGGGAGTTAAAGTACAAGTTACAAAGTTACAGGCAGGAGATGCAGCACTGAAAAAAACCGGCAAGGCATTGCCAGATGANAGATGCATCAATTAATGCAATACAAAAAATCACTGGCGAAATATCCAAAGTGAGAATAAAGGACTATAGACTAGATTCAATCTCTGGAGGCTCTGAGGCATTGTGTGAGGTTACAATCAAGGTTGAGGACCCATACGGCAACCAAGCATCTGCAAAATCAGTGGGAGAAGACATTGTCATCACAAGTGTACAGGCAATGATAGACGGCATAAACAGAATCATGCTCAAAAAAATTCTCAAACAAAAAAACCTGGGACAGTAGATGTACAAGATAGCACTCATCACGGGCGACGGCATAGGCCCCGAATTATCAGAATCAGTAATTGATGTACTGGATACAGTAAACGACAAGATGGGAGTCAAGGTACAAATCACAAAGTTACAGGCAGGTGATGCAGCACTCAAAAAAACCGGCAAGGCATTACCAGATGAAACATTAGACATAATAAAAAAATCAGATGTGTGTCTAAAGGCACCTGTTGGAGAAAGTG
>NZ_RCMC01000130.1:1718-2643 GCF_011319475.1 Candidatus Nitrosotalea sp. FS | reverse complement strand
ACTTGTATGCAAACATCAGGCCTGCCAAGTCTTATCCAAACATGCCCGCACTAAAAGAAAATATCGACATGGTCATAGTCAGAGAAAATACCGAGGATCTNAAGAGTGCATCAGAAAGAATTGCAAGACATGCATTTGATACCGCAGAGCAGCGAAATGACAAAAGAAAGGTCACCTGTGTCCACAAGTCAAACGTAATGCGAAAANACGTTCAATCTCAAAGAGCGCATCTGAGAGAATTGCAAGACATGCATTTGATACAGCAGAGCAACGAAACGGAAAAAGAAAAGTCACCTGTGTACACAAGTCAAACGTGATGAGAAAGACAGATGGCTTGTTTGCAAGAATATGTGAACAGGTGTCAAAGGATTACCCGAAGGTTACCTTTGAGCACATGTACGTTGATGCATGTGCCATGAATCTAATAAGACAACCAGAGGCTTTTGATGTGATTGTTACCACCAATTTGTTTGGAGATATANCATGTGCCATGAATCTGATAAGACAGCCAGAGGCTTTTGACGTGATTGTTACAACCAATTTGTTTGGAGATATACTATCAGATGAGGCATCCCAAGTGGTAGGAGGACTTGGAATGGCACCTGCTGCAAATATCGGAGACAGGTTTGCATTGTTCGAGCCTGTGCATGGTGCAGCATTTGATATTGCAGGAAAAAACATTGCAAATCCATCCTCGTTTATCTTGTCAGCAAAGATGATGTTCGAATGGTTGGGTACAAAAAATAACGACAAGTCATGCCATGACGCTGCAAGAAAAATCGAGGATGCAGTTTATGGAATTGTCAAGGAAGGAATAAAAACAAAAGACATTGGTGGTGACAAGAGTACTAGAGAGTTTACTCAAAACGTCATCTCGCGAATTATTTAAGATCAGACACTGGTGGTTCTCTTGACCAGAAAAACA
>NZ_RCMC01000130.1:0-1683 GCF_011319475.1 Candidatus Nitrosotalea sp. FS | reverse complement strand
CGTATACGCCCAGACAAATGCAATAAACCCAAGCAAGACTTTATTTTTCTTTAGGATTTTCCAGCCAAGTTTTCTTTTTGCAATGTAACATCGCTTGCATCGCGTCCGGTCATCTGTCATACATGAAGTACAGCAGTGTTTTTCACAAAAGTAGCAAGTCCTGTCCCCAAATTCCGAGCCGCAAAAATCACACTGTTGCACAAGTAATCTTGGGTTTGGTCAAAATTTATCTTTTTATGGAGACGAACAAACATTGAGGCATACTTTAGGTACATAATGACATGATTTTGTTACTAGAACCACTGGTTCAGTTTCTATTTCTAAGTTTGTTGGCTACTTTAGTTATCGTATTGGCTGAATACATGGCAGAAATCGATAGAGTGGTCAGCACCAGTAAAGATGTACTTATCATAGATGCGACACTATTTCCTGCAATAACAGAGCCTATTACAGCAATCACCGATGCAGAGACTATGGCTATTGCAATCTTGGGATTCAAGCGGTGTCTTCTGACCTGCTTTATTGCCAAGCCAAATGGGAAAAAGTAAACAGCGCCAATAAGCGAGCTTGCAATAAGTCCAGCGCTTATCGCACCATACTCGCCTGGAAGAACAGAATATGCGTGTTGTGATAAAGTCAGCATGCCAAGCAGAGGATAGATTGATGTCCTCACTATTTGCTGCATCCAAGGTTGTCCCCTCTCATAGTTGGCTACAGAGGGGCTGAAAGAATAGTACCATGTGTTAAAGACATTCATGAAACTAGAGCCTGATGCTGTTGACAAGATGTTTTGATCTCTGAAGACTCGGAGGAATTGTACCTGTGGTGCTAGATCAGAGCCAAATGCTGCAGTTGCTATCAAACACCTTGATGGTATTATGCCTGAACCAGAGCTTGAACTAGACGAGCTCTCATCTTGGTGAAGTGGACATCCTGTGATGAAATAGGTTTGGGTAGCGGATATAGTTCCAGCATTACGATTACTTTCAGAATCATATTTAACATACGCGTCTACTTGTGCCATTTCCGGGTCTTGTTTTGTAGTGCCACCTGTTTGTGTTATTGTGAAAGGAAGGTTAACAGATTGTCCGGCCGGAACAGGCATGGCACTGTAACTTAAAACGTTGTCGCCCATATCACGCTGTAGAGCTAAATCTCTCGTAAATATTTCAGCAGAATGTATGTATTCTTGCTCTTGTGAAAGGTTACGGAAAATTATCTGACCTTGCAAAGTACCATGACAATCAACTGATGAGCCAGTAATTGTGATATCTTCCGCAGCATCACCTGACGCAAAAGAGCTTGGTGTCGTTAATGGAAGAACCATAAGTGTCACCAGAATAAATGACAAGGCATAACCACACCTACCAGCCATTGCAATAGCGTAATGATGTGTAAAAGATATACTTTATGTTTTATGGAAATAACCGTTCGGGGTCACGAGGATACAAGACAACTTCTCTGACATTATCAATTTGCGTCAAGACTGCCATCAGTCTGTCTAGCCCCAATCCCCATCCCGAATGTGGCGGCATTCCCCAGTCAAATGCCCTCAGGTGGTCCTCAAATTGTGCCGGATTTAGCTCTTGCTCTACCAATCTTTCTTTTATCTTAGCAGGATCGTGTAGCCTTCTTCCACCGGATGACAACTCGAGGTATCCATACTGGAGGTCAAATGACTTT
>NZ_RCMC01000015.1 GCF_011319475.1 Candidatus Nitrosotalea sp. FS | reverse complement strand
ACATCTTTAGTAGCATGTGTGAGTTGGTATTCACCACCCAAGACAGATGCATCGATGTGTATTTTTCCGGGAGAATCAGACACGAGTGTGATCTTTGCTTTTCCCTCATCATTGGTTACACTATCCATACTTTTGATTTGTGCACCATCTATCTTCCAGTCTACAGATAGGCCTTTGAGTGGAAGTTGCTTATAGGATGTTGTGATTTCTGCTGACAACGGTATTCCAGATTCTGTAAAATCAGCTGATGTCATACTAACATCAGGTACTATACTCATTGCGTTTACTGTGAATTTTGATAATGGTATTTCATCAGCANTCATCAGCAAGCACTGCAATTTCAGATTGTCCATCACTTTTTGCTTCAACATCAAATGTTGAAAAATATGAACCTGCTTTGATTTGTACACTGTCAGGGAATTGTATGACAGATGGATCGCTTGAAACAAATTTTACATCAATGTCATGGCTTGCATATGCAGGTATTTGTTGTGCATCAAGAAGTTCAATTGCAATTGTACTTTTTAATCCTGCAATTAATTTATCTGGATAAACCATAGAAATGGATTTTGCATTCATAGACAATCCTTCAATATTGAAAACTGTAGAGTATGTTGGAGCAGTAGCTGAAAAGGCTTGTAGACCATCCTTGGCCAATGTAGCATCCGATACCAATATTGACTGACTTTTATCNAAACTGTAGAGTATGTTGGAGCAGTAGCTGAAAAGGCTTGCAATCCATCTTTGGCAAGAATGGTATCTGACACCAATATAGATTGATTTTTGATCATCGATAACTTACCTGTCTGAATTGAATCAATAGGGGATACAGACAGATCAAAATCACTTGTGGACGCGTCCAAAGAAGAGTCCTTTGTCATGAAAAACGAAAGCGGAAATGTGCTATGAGTAAGCACTTTGGATAATAATGGTTGGACATTTAAGGAATCAGTACCAGAAGCAGAACCCGTGACTGTAGGAACTATTGATTGAGGACTATCTGTTACGACATTAAGTGTAACTGGGTTAACTACCGTTCCAACTTGCCCAAATACAAGAGCAGATTGTGAACCACGGTCCATCTGAGTATCAGGTATTGAGACAACAGTTGGATTTGATGAATCTATGTGAATTGGCAAGTTTACTTGAGAGAGAAGTATGGTCCCAGAGGGATCTTCAAGGTGTACTACGCCTATCAATTCTTTCTGACCTGTCATCATGATTGGGAGAGCATCCATTCTAACTGATTTTGTATCAAGTATTGCATTGGTGGCATTTGTAGAAATTTGTGCAGGAGATGAGACTAGATTTCCTTTTGTAGAAACATTAACAGTGAATTTTCCAGTGGTTCCAGATGATACTTCGATNATAGAATCAACAGGAGATACGGACAGATCAAAATCACTTGACGGTGCATCCAAAGAGGAGGCCTTTGTCATGAAAAATGAAAGCGGAAATGTGCTATGTGTAAGCACTTTGGATAACAATGGTTGGACATTTAATGAATCAGTACCAGAAGCAGAACCCGTTACTGTTGGAACTACAGATTGAGGACTATCTGTTACTACATTAAGTGTAACGGGATTAGCTACCGTTCCGACCTGTCCAAATACAAGAGCTGCCTGAGAACCACGAGTCATTTGAACATCTGGGATAGAAACTACAGAAGGATTTGAAGAATCTATGTGAATGAACAAGTCTTCTTTTGGAAGGAGTAGATTTCCAGATGGATCTTCTAGATGGACAACTCCTATCAATTCCTTTTGTCCGGTCATCATGATTGGGAGAGCATCCATTCTGGCCGATTTGGTATCAAGTATGATATTAGTAGCATTAGCAGTAATTATTGCAGGAGATGAGACCAGATTTCCTTTTGCAGATACAGTTACATTGTATTTTCCAGCAGCTCCAGAAGACACCTCCAATGGAACGTATGCCCAGTATGATCCTTTTTTGATCACCATCGGTTCGTTTACTTGAAACAATAGATTTTGTTTACTAGTGTTAATAGAACCTGTTCCATTGGCATTAGTAACTTGAACAGTTACAGGGACATCATTTGTTGCAATTACAGGATTCCCAGAGGTATCATGTAATTGTGCTATAACATAAGCAGTAGTAGATTTGAATGCGTTGATAGTAGTTGGATAAACATAGACCTGAACAGTATTTTGTGAATCAACATTGTTTACAGTTATTTGTGATGAAACTGCCTGCATTGAAGGTGATGAGGCATATACCAATGCAGTACCTGGCTGGTCAACAATAAATTTTCCAATTGCATAATATTCACCTTTTTTAATTACAATCTGAGTATCAACAGGATTGACTATCTTACTATCAGATGTTGTAATGGATACTGGCATGTCTGATGTTACAGGAGTCGGGATTCCATCACTATTTGCACTTTCTACTGCCACATACCCNATTAGTAGCAAATGATGTGGGTGTAGTTTTAATCAAAAGATTCGTAACGATGTTGGAATTTTTAAATACGGTTACATCAAACTCTGACGAGGAAAAACCAGGAGCTGCAATCGCAATTTTTGCATCACCTGCTTTAATAGCATTTATTTTTATTTTAGACATCATGTGACCATCGTCTTGTGTAACACCCAAGACTTGAACTATGGATTGATCTGATGAGGTAGCAATTAATTTGTCTACAGATACACCATCTGTTTTTGAAAATACCTCAATGATACCCTGGGTGTTTTCCATGATTTTTCCAGGCAGTAGTGTCATGCCTAGATCAGGTGCAGTATCAGCATATCCACTAACTGGAAATATCATTGCGANCATGATTTTTCCTGGCAGTAAAGTCATGCCTAGGTCAGGCGCAGTATCAGCATATCCACTAATTGGAAATACCATTGCAGCCACTAGTGTTAACAGCAGTAAGTACCGCAAATCAGCAGATCTGACTCCAAATACGATATAAGCGGCGGTATGACTTTTTTGATGACATACTCATGATGTAGATGTTGGTTTGAGAATAGCGCCTATGTTTATGACATGAAGTTGAATCATTCCAATTGATACCATTGTAATTATTGTAAGCAATAGTGAAAACATGAAACCTCCAGAATATGCGCCCTTGGTTATTTTTCCAATAAAAAGACCTGCAAGCCAGGCTTGAGCGACAACTGCAATAGAGACTACCTCAAGCAATGCATTTGGCTGTGAAGGTTGTTGTGGGGTATTTGCATGAACAACGTCTTTTCCCTGGTTAATGTCTGCAAAGGAATNTGTGGTAAAACCAGTAATTACAATCAACATGAAACCAACTATTACATATGGCTGTAACATGTCACGCTTGTTTTTTGCAATGTTGTGAATTTTTTCGCTGGCATCTGCTAATGAATCNTGAATTTTTTCACTTGCATCTGCTAATGAATCAAGTGTATTCACATTTCCTCCTCCCGAAGTGATTATTTCAAATAATATTCTAAAGCTAACAAGAACCTGAAAGTTTTTCATCTCTTTTTGAAGTGTCTCAAAGATGTTATTCATAGGAATTCCCCATTCAAGTTTGCTTGCGATGGTATTTGCAATT
>NZ_RCMC01000249.1 GCF_011319475.1 Candidatus Nitrosotalea sp. FS | reverse complement strand
TCTGAACAAAGAACTGGGAATTGCAGTAAACATTCCAGATCCATTAAAGAGAGAAGTANGAATTGCAGTAAATATCCCAGATCCACTAAAGAGAGAAGTAAGTCACAGGCGAAACTTTGGAAGATCAGGTGGTGGCTATGGTAGATCAGGAGGAGGTTACGGCAGATCAGGTGGCGGTTATGGAAGACGCGATGATAGAAGAGATGATCGCAGAAGATCTGGCGATAGAAACTATTACGGCTTGCGAAGTCGCTGGTAGAAAACCGTTCAATATATTTAGGGATTCAGAACTTTATAGTGTATGGATAAAGCAAAACCTGTAAATTCACAGAACTGGGAAAAAGAGGTCATCGCTTCTCAAATTCCTGTGTTTGTAGATTTTTGGGCTGAATGGTGTGGTCCGTGCAGGATGGTAGGTCCTGTAATCGAGGAGCTAGCCGGTGAATATGCAGGAAAGATCAACTTTGTCAAGGTAAATGTTGATGAAAACAACGAACTTGCATCAAAGTACAATGTCTTTAGCATACCAACACTCGCATTATTCAACAAGGGCCAAGTTGTAGCACAACAAATAGGCGCTGCATCAAAGGGTTCTTACAAGAATATGATAGACAATGCTCTTTCAAAAGTCTAAACCTCATTTCTTCTTTTTTAGATCTAAAATAATTAATAACCGGTCAAGAAAACAATTCACATGTCATTTGGAGATATTGATACACTAAACCTTCTATTTGACAAGCTACAAAATTTACTAAATGATACCCAGGGATACTATGAATCGTTTCTAGATGCTAATACAATGTACAAACAAGGAAAATTAACAGACAAGGAATTCTTTGAGAAACTTGGAGATTATGTTGTATCGTACTCTTCGCTAGAATTTTTGTCTGTCAAAGTAATCTTTGAGCTAAAAAAATCTCTTGACAAGATAGCAGGTGGACGTGCATCTGGTGGATCCACTATGGCAAGTCCAATGCCTCCGGGAATGGGACCTCAAGCATCACATGTATCAGTGTCTACATTACCAGGTCCTGGCCAGCCTCCGTCAATTACATCAGCTGCTGCAGCTTTTTCATCACCTGGTGAACTTCCAAGACCAGATCCTTCTCTTTTGCCAAAACAAAGCTCAAGTGGTCCTGTCTGTAATTCCTGTGGTTCTGCTCTAAAGGCTAACGCTAAATTCTGTTCTAAATGTGGAAATAAAATCTAAAAAAATTCTGATACTGTTAGTCTTGGTTTGCACCACATTCAGTGCAGAACTTTGCAGCTAACGATAATTTTGAGCCACACTCTGGACAAAATTTCGAGTTTGTTTCAGTTGAAGTGTTTACACTACCATATAGACCACCCATTGTTTTCATCGCACCTGTTGGTACAAACGTGTCATCATCTACCAGCGGTGTTGGAGCAAAATCTTTCTCTTCTACAAAGTTCATTATTCTAGGCATCTGTTGACCTGGGTTTTTTGGATCAGGTACCATATCGCCTAGCCAAAATGCAAATCTAGTTAGTGTAAGCTCTGGTGTGGAAAAAGTCAGCGTGTGACTTGACATGTAATCGTCTGCAGCAGTCTTGCCGTTGAATACTTTCATTAAATGCACTAATTGGAATGGCTGTATATTGTTTTTTGTTTATGTCTAGATTTCAAAACTCAAATCTACTGGCTTGAGTATGAAAGGCTCATGGTATGATTGGGGGATTGTGGCATGCATTTTTGGGCACNGGCTTGAGTACGAAAAACCCATGCTATGGTTGGAGGCTGTGTATCTTTTGCACTATGGGTGGTAATTTGTTATGTGATTGTATTCAAACTCAAATTTATGCCATGATTCAACTTTTCTAGAAAATATTGGATTTCTTTNTTTGGGCACTATGGAATGGTATTTGTTATGTAATTGTATTCAAACTCAAATTCATACCATGATTCAACTTTTCTAGAAAATACTGGATCTCTTTCTTGTAAGAAAACTCGTCTAGTTGGTTTCTGATGAGTCTTACAATCGTATGGTGCATGGAAATGGGCATATTTACAAGCACTGAGTTTAGACGTTCTGGATGTTCATAACAGTCGGGTATGTGACATTGATATTTTTCAAATATCTTGTCACTGACAACATCTAGTACTATTGAACCTCCTACCTGAACAAGTGATTGTTCCATGGCTAGGCTTACCAGCGCCTTTGATACGTCATATTGATTTATTTGCAACATGTCATTGTTACGATAGATTGCTATATCTGGATGATCAAAATATTTTTCGATCAGATCGATCATCTTTGATTAAACATGATTGGCACGATCCCCTATGAATTACTATATAGATTCAATTTGAGATCAAGCCTAGACTATGTCAAGTTCTCTATAAGATAACAATTAACACGAGTTTAGTTGCATATGACTTCTAAAAATCTCTTGATTGGCTTGTGTTGGTTGAACTCCTCTAGTTGTGTTGTAATTGATTTTGTTATGACTTTACCAGCATTACCGTATAATCTTCTGAGTATCTCGTTTAGATATTCTGGATGTTCGTAACAATCTGGCAAATAGCAATGGTATTGTGTATTTAGAACACTCAATACTTCATCATACGTAGGTTTGCCAATTCCAAGCAGAGCTTTTTCTATGGATATGGTTACCAATGCTCTTTTTACCTCTTCTTTATCATCAAGCATTTTCTTAATCATGTTTTAATGGACTCATGTTGGCAGATTTGTCAAGTGCTGTCCCCATAGAATTCTTGTACCGTACAAACTATTTAAAAGTTGTCAAGTAGTTTTGTACCGTTAATGTAATATGGTGTGAGAATGAACCCTGTCTCGGCTTACAAATGAAAGGTGGACCGAGGGGGATTTGAACCCCCGACATCCGCGTTGCGAACGCGGCATCACTACCACTAGACTACCGGCCCTTTTGTTATCAAGAATATCATCTGCTTTTATTCATTTACTCAAAGAATAATACTAGGTTTTCAAGCAAAATGCGTGATGACAGTAGATGCTGTAATCACAGGCTCACACGTTATTTCTCAAAATGGAATGATAGACAAGAACATTATAATTGATGAAGGCAAAATTGTTGGTCTGACAAATGACATTCCACAATGTGATCTAAAAATAAAAGCAGAAAGCTTGGTTTCACTTCCTGGTATAATTGATCCCCATATTCATTATGGTGTGTATTCTCCGATTGACGAGGCAGCTACCACAGAATCTAAAGTCGCTGCAATTGGTGGGGTCACCACAATGATGCGAATGCTTAGACTGAGTGGTTCGTACAAGAGAAATTTAGATCCACATCTTAATGAAAGCTCCAAGACGCATTATGTTGATTATTCGATTCATGCTTCAATACTTCACAAAAACCAAATTGATGAAATGGAGTTTTGCAAAAATAAAGGAATAACCTCATTTAAGATATACATGAATCTTGGCGAAGAAGTTGGCCATGTCTATATGGATATGCAGCCTGGAGAAAAGTCTCTGCGTGAAGAAAAAGTAGAGATGACAACTGATATGGTTGAAAAGATAGTTGAAAAGGCAGCATCCCTAAATTGCACAGTTCTTGTTCATGCTGAGGACTACCAAATGTGCTCATGTGGAATAAAGACTGCAAAAGAAAAAAAAATGGACGGACTTGC
>NZ_RCMC01000021.1 GCF_011319475.1 Candidatus Nitrosotalea sp. FS | reverse complement strand
TTTTTCTTTTGTACCGCTAAGAGTTACTGTCTTTCCGTGGGGGTCAATGGTTTTGACTTCAGCCTCATAAAACTTGGTCCTTTTCAGCAGGGTTCTAACTGGAATTACAATATGTCTTGTTTCAATAGTTCCAGAGGCTACTTGGGGCAACATTGGTGTAAACAAGAAAAAGTTATCCCCACTTACCAGGGTGATATGTACATCATTTTCATTTGGAAAATAGGATTCCAGTTTTCTAACACATTCTATACCTGCAAATCCCCCGCCTAAAACAAGAATCCTTTTGATTTCTGACATTGTATTGATCTAATGTTATAACCTGAGATAAAAAAGGGTAGTAATGATTCTCACGAGTATACAGCTTAACATTTGTGCGAAAGGTAAAATATGCTGATTTATGAAACTTAGGATATGAAGAAAGAATACATTGTTGTACGAATAGACGCATCACCAGATGGAGCTCCATATGTGGTAGTCTCACTTTCTACATCCAAGGATTTTAGAGAACAAAGCACTCCAATGTCCCCATTTGGCGCTGGAGGAGTAATGGGTTTTACAAACATGGATGACATGATGAAAAACCTCAACAAAATGCTCTCTGGAGGCATGGGCCAAGCAGGTTCTACCACCTCGATCAAGCTTGATATGCACGAATACAAGGAACTGAATCTTGCAGTAGGAGACAAGGTCTACCTAGAAATGTCAAAAGCAGAGGCTACTGGCGTTTAGAAAATATTAACGCGAAACTTCTCTTCTTAAAATTTGATATGCTCTTGCGGCATCTTTTTCATACAATACTGCCACTATGTGATCCTGTCCGAAAAACGCATTAAAAAGCTCGATTCCGTTATCATGTAGAATCTCAGACACGTACGAAACCACGTCAGAACCGTGTTCGGATTCGGGAATGTGTATTGTTATCTTTGCCAACCCATCTTGAAAGAAATTCCTGTGTGATGAAAAAGATTCTACAATATTTCTTACATCACTAATGTCCTCAGTCAAGAATCTAAAAGAATTGGTAGAACGGAAAAATTCGTAATCTGGATCTATCTTCATGAATCTGTCCATCAAAGCAACAATGTCTGTCATGTCAAAACCATCTGTGGAAAATTTTACGTCTACAATTCTATCAGTAAGTGAAAGCCTTGCATTTTTTAGTACTGTTACATTTTGCATGTCATCTTTTTTTTCAAAAGAGTCTGCGTATCTTTTGATTGCAACCACAATTGTATTGGGGTTTACAGGACCTCCAACTAGGGACTCGACTTCATCTTGGAGTTTTATTGCAAGTGATGTATAGTTGATCAAACCCATCTTGATGCAGTCGTAAATGGCTCTATTTTTTGTAATTATCTCTCTGACTGCATCAGGAACCGAAAGGCTTGGGGTTCGCATGAGAGTAAGTTATATTGGTAATTATATTAATTTATGTAATGGAATAATCCATTAATTCATAATACTTATATAATGTCATACGCATTACATAGTATGCATAACTATGACATGGACGATGGGGACGAGTTTGACCTTATCTTCCAAAAAATAATGCGACCTTTCAAGGGACTGGACGAAATTTGGAACAACATTACCAGCTCTGAGAATACACAGACATTTGGTCCTTACTACTATGGGTACTCCCTGACAGTAGGACCTGATGGAAAACCTGTCGTCAAAGAATATGGAAATGTTCAACCAGGTCTTCTACAAAAATCAGAGACAAGAGAACCATTCATTGATGTTATCGTAGATAACAAAGAAAAGGTTCTCAAAATTGTGGCAGAGATGCCAGGAGTAGAAAAGAAAGACATCAAGATCGAAGTCGTAGGAAAATCTGTAAATCTTGATGCAGAAAATGGTGATAAAAAATACCAGACCAAAGTCCCAATAAAACAAAAGGTTGACGAAGATTCTGTCAAGGCAACATATGCTAACGGAATCCTGGAAGTAAAGTTCAAACTCAAAGAAGAGGATCGACCGCAAGGTAAGAAGGTACAGGTCGAATAACTCTATTTTTTGGTGATAAAATTATGAGCGAAATTACATTAAAAATTGCAGAGGCAGCACAACGACATGTTGGAAAAGGAATAGCTGTAGTAGATCCAAAAGTTGTTGAAGAGAATGGCTGGGAGACCGGACAAATTCTTGAGCTAGTTGGAAACAGGAAAAGCCATGTCAAACTCTGGTCAGGCTCTACACCTGANGATAGATGGAATTACACGTCACAACATTGGTGCAGGTATAGGAGAAAAGATCATAATAAAAAAAGTAGATGCACTAGAAGCTGAACAGGTAACACTCTCACCTATTGAAAAACTAGCTGAGGAGGGACTCCAAGAATACATGCAGACATACTACATGGGTCACGTGCTAACCACTGGTGACACGTTAATCGTAACTACACAGATGGGCGGAAAAACACAACTTGTTGTTGGCGGTACAGTACCGTCTTCCAAGCCGGTTATCGTATCAGAGGAGACTGAGTTCAAACTGGGTTCTATGACCAAGGCAATTGACAATTCTGTTCCAAGGATAACCTATGATGATCTAGGCGGCCTAAGAAATGAGGTCCAAAAGATACGAGAAATGGTGGAGCTTCCTATGCGACATCCTGAACTATTTGAAAAACTTGGAGTTGAGGCACCAAAAGGAGTACTACTCTATGGACCACCAGGTACTGGAAAAACACTCCTAGCAAAAGCTGTGGCAGGAGAGACCAATTCTCACTTTACCTCTATTAGTGGTCCTGAAATTATCGGAAAATTCTATGGAGAAAGTGAAGAGCGCTTGCGAGATATATTCAAACAAGCAGAGGAAAATTCTCCAAGCATAATATTCATTGATGAAATTGATTCCATTGCTCCAAAGAGGGAAGAAGTAACAGGAGAGGTAGAAAAGAGAATTGTATCGCAGCTTCTTACCTTGATGGATGGAATGAAGTCAAGAGGCAAGGTAGTTGTAATTGCTGCAACTAACAGACCAGACTCGATAGATCCTGCATTACGAAGACCAGGTAGATTCGATCGTGAAATAGAGATTGGAATCCCAGATCAACAAGGAAGATCAGAGATACTCAATATCCATACACGAGGCATGCCAATTGAAGAAAAAGTAAACTTGGATCAAATTGCAAGAGTGACTCATGGATTTGTAGGAGCTGATTTGGAGATACTTGCAAAAGAAGCTGCCATGAGATCTCTTCGAAGAATTTTACCTGACTTGGATCTAGAAGCAGAAAAAATTCCTGCAGAAATTCTTCAAAAAATTATCATTACCGAAAATGATTTCAAGGATGCACTAAAAGAAGTAAGACCATCTGCATTACGAGAAGTTCTAGTTCAGGTGCCAAATGTAACATGGGATCAAGTTGGTGGCCTAGAATCTCTAAAAGAAGAACTCTATGAAGCAGTAGAGTGGCCACTCAAACACAAAGAAGCATTTGAACACACTGACGTTGCAGCACCAAAAGGAATCTTGCTCTATGGACCTCCGGGTACTGGAAAAACATTGATTGCAAAGGCAGTTGCACACACAACAGAATCTAACTTCATTAGTATCAAGGGTCCTGAATTGCTCTCAAAATGGGTTGGTGAATCTGAAAAGGGAGTCCGTGAAGTATTCCGAAAGGCACGCCAAGCTTCTCCATGCATAATATTTCTTGACGAGCTTGATTCATTGGCTCCAAGCAGAAGCTCAGGCAGTTCTGACTCTAATGTCACAGAAAGAGTAGTGTCTCAACTACTAACTGAGATAGACGGTCTTCAAGAATTGCAAGATGTGTTAATAATTGGTGCAAC
>NZ_RCMC01000093.1 GCF_011319475.1 Candidatus Nitrosotalea sp. FS | reverse complement strand
ATCGCTAATTGGTTTTGACCCATCAATAATCATCAAAGGGTATTCTGACAAAGTTGTTCTCCATTACAAAAGCGGAGGCTCTATGACCATCACCACAAGTGATCCTTTGTCTGAGATCAAGAAACTAGTCTACCAAGTACCTGATCAAAAATACAGGTATATCGGAGGAGCAGTCGGAATTATCAATTACGATGCAATCAGATTATGGGAAAAAATTCCAAATTGCCCACAAGAACTCAGACGAGCCGTTGATGGAATTTGGAATATACACAGATGGAATTCTTTATGACAACAAGAAAAAACGATCATTTTATTTTTATTATGATAAAAATAGAATAGACAAAATATCATACACCAACATAGATTGCGACAAGTTTTCTGTTTCAAAGATTTCTGAAAATTTGAATCAAGACAAGTTTGTAGACATGGTAAAACAGGCAAAAAAATACATTCATGACGGAGATATTTTCCAAGTGGTACTTTCAAGGAAATTCAATTTTGATGCAGAGGGAGACTATCTCAAAGTATACAAAATTCTGCGTCAAATAAACCCGTCACCATATCTTTATCACATGAAACTAGGAGAGAGAACCATAATTGGATCTAGTCCAGAAATGTTATTGCGCATTACAGGAAACCAAGTTGAGACATTCCCCATTGCAGGTACAAGGCCAATTACAAACGATGAGAGAAAGAATGAAGAGCTAAAAAAGGAATTGTTACACGATGAGAAGGAGCTTGCAGAACATACAATGTTGGTAGACCTTGGCAGAAATGACATTGGTAGAGTATGCAGATATGGTTCTGTACACGTCAAAGAATTAATGGCTGTTAAAAAATTCAGCCACGTACAACACATTGTAACTCACGTAGTCGGAACATTGGATAAAAAATACGACATGTATGATGCAATGAAGGCAGTATTTCCAGCTGGAACAGTGTCAGGGGCGCCAAAGATACGAGCAATGGAGATAATTGATGAACTAGAGCCAGACGCAAGAGGACCTTACGCTGGCGCAATAGGGTATTTTTCATTTAATGGCTGTTGTGATTTTGCAATCGGAATAAGAAGCATATTCATGAATGGTTCAAAGGGTTTCATTCAGACTGGAGCAGGAATAGTCACAGACTCTGTTGCCCAAAACGAATGGATGGAAACAGAGCACAAGGCAAATGCAATGATAACAGCGCTCAAGGAGGCATCAAAATGAAATTTCTGATCATTGACAATTATGATTCTTTTGTATACAACATTGCCCAGCTACTCGGAGAGCTAAACGTGGAATCAGATGTAATCCGAAATGACAAGATAACAATTGATGATATCAAAAAAGGAAACTATGACGCTATAATAATTTCCCCAGGACCTGGAACGNTTGTATACAACATTGCCCAGCTACTCGGAGAGCTAAACGTAGAATCAGATGTGATCAGAAATGACAAGGTAACAATTGATGACATCAAAAAAGGAAACTATGACGCAATAATAATTTCTCCAGGACCTGGAACACCAGAAGATGAAAAATATTTTGGAATATGCACCAAGGTAATCAAGGAACTTGGACCAACAAAACCGATACTTGGAGTATGCCTTGGCCACCAGGGAATCATACATGCATTTGGTGGAAAAGTTGTCAATGCTGGAAACGTAAGACATGGTAAGACTAGCCCCGTAGAACATACAAAATCTCCACTCTTTGAGGGAGTACAAAACCCGTTCAAGGCCACAAGATACCACTCTCTAGTTGGGGACAGGACAATAATTCCAGACGACCTCCAGATAACAGCAGTTGCACAAGACGACAAGGAAATAATGGCAATTAGCCACAAAAAATACCTCATAGAAGGAGTCCAATTTCACCCAGAATCAATCATGACTAGCGAAGGCAAGAAGATTCTAAGTAACTTTATCAAGTTGGTGCAAAAATGATAACAGAATATATCACAAAAATGTCATCCAACAAAAATCTCAGCCATGATGAGATGTCACATGTAATGGATGACATTTTATCTGGAAAAATTTCAGTGGATGAAACCACAAGTTTTCTTGGAGCATTGACAAAAAAAGGAGAAACAGACCAAGAACTTCTTGCAATGCTAGACAAGATGCAGCAAAATGCAGTGCATATACATCCAAAAATAAATCAAAATATCATAGATGTGTGTGGAACTGGCGGTGATGGTATGAGTACGTTTAACATTTCAACCACTGCATCATTTGTCATAGCCGCGTCAGGTGTAGTAGTGGCAAAACATGGAAACAGGTCAGTCTCTGGAACAAGCGGAAGTGCAGACATTTTCGAATACTTTGGATATGATCTCAACATGGAACCACACAAAGTTCAAGAAATAATTGAAAAGTTTGGAATCGGTTTTATGTTTGCCCCCAAGTTTCATCCTGCCATGAAAAATGTTGCAGATGCAAGAAAACATTTGGGCAGACGAACTGCATTCAATTTACTAGGTCCGCTTTGCAATCCAGCCCAGGTAAAACACCAACTTGTCGGAGTGTATTCAAAAGAATACCTCAGTCGTGTCATATCTCTTTTAGAGTCAAGGGGAGCTACAAGTGTAATGACTGTAATCTCCGAAGACGGTCTTGATGAATTATCTACAACATCCAAAAATTACATCTATCAACTAAACAAGGGTGAAGTGACAAGCTCAGTTCTTGACCCGGCAGATCTAGGTTTGAACAAGGCAAAAATCTCAGATTTTCAGATTAGAACAAAAGATGAGGCAATAGGAGCCTTTGTCTCAGTGTTAAACGGAACTGCCAAAAAGCCCATGCTTGAGATTACCGCACTTAATGCTGCAGCTGGGCTAATTGTTGGTGGGTTTTCAGAAAAATTTGATGAGGCATTACAGGTTTCACTGGAATCAATCAAAAATGGCAAGGCATATGACCTTTTCAAAGATTTCATAAAATATTGTGGAGATGTAACAAAGCTGGAGGCTTTTGAGAAAAAATGAAAGACATGCTTGAAAAGCTTGCCAACAATTCACAAAAGGCAATAAGCGATGGAACCTATGAAATCAATTACAAAAATTCCAAATCAGAAAAAGACCTAATCAAGCAGATTAGAGGTAACAAACATGCTTCATTGATAACAGAGGTAAAATTTTCATCACCATCACTTGGAAACATAAGAGAGGTATCGGATCCTGTCATGATTGCAAAACAGATGGTTGACGGAGGCGCAATTGGATTATCAGTTTTAACACAGCCGTACTTGTTTAATGGCTCGCCAGATTATTTTACAAAGATTCGAAAAAGTGTCAAGATACCGCTGTTGATGAAAGACATTGTGGTAGACAAGTCCCAAATTGATGCTGCCGAAAAATTAGGAGCTGATATGGTTCTTTTAATACAGGCAATATTTGACAAAAAGTTTGCAAAAGACATTGATGAATTTGTTTCATATGCTCACAAAAAGAAACTTTTAGTCTTGTTAGAGTCACATACAAAAAAAGAATTTTCAGATTCTGCAAAGACACATGCAGACATACTAGGAATAAACAACCGAAACCTCGATACACTTGAGATAGACCTTGAGACCACAAAATCCATTCTAAAGGACAGAGATGAAAAGCGAATCATAATATCAGAAAGTGGGGTAGAATTTCCAAAAGATATCCAGTTTTTGAAAAAATGCGGTGCTGATGCTTTCTTGGTAGGCAGTAGCATAATGAAGAGTAAAGATATCAAGGGACTGGTTCAGAGTTGGTGTTGTCAATATGAAACTAGGATACCCAAAAAATGGCAAATTTGGAGAGTTTGGCGGAAGATACATTCCAGAGACCCTTGTTCCAGCNAAACAACCGAAACCTCGATACACTTGAGATAGACCTTGAGACCACAAAATCCATTCTAAAGGACAGAGAGAAAAGAGAATCGTAATATCAGAAAGTGGGATAGAATCGCCAAAAGATATCCAGTTTCTGAAAAAATGCAGTGCTGATGCTTTCTTGGTAGGCAGCAGCATAATGAAGAGTAAAGATATCAAGGGA
>NZ_RCMC01000201.1 GCF_011319475.1 Candidatus Nitrosotalea sp. FS | reverse complement strand
TTCAATACCATGTCATTCTAAAAATATCTTTTACAATCTCAACGCCAAAAGCGAAGAATCAACTGAACTTCGGATGACATTGTATGGCAGCTCGCCTACCTTTGAAGGATCAACTGATCCCTTGAATGGGTCACAGTATCCAGTGTATGTCTCATAATATCCAGAATTTGATATCTGATAATTACTATGATATCTAGATACATGTGCAGTTGTTTACAACTCCAGTTGGTCATTGGTTTTAGCGTCTCACCTGATGTTGGATTGTACACTGCAGCAGTCTTGTATGTAAATATGGTAATGGTATTGTTAACCACCTGATATTTTGTAGCCTTGTCGGTGTATCGATAGTTTTCATTAATCGCCCTGTCNTGTATGTAAATATGGTAATGGTATTGTTAACAACTTGATACTTGACAGTCTTGTCAGTATATCGATAGTTTTCATTAATAGATCTATCTATCTTTATGATAACATTACAGTCTGAATCATGTCCTAATATCTGGTCTATTATGCGAACAGTCTTTACATTGACACCATGTGTCTGCACTTGAGCTGATATCAGATCTGGCAATGATTTGTCCATGAACAAATCCATTGGCTGGTAAACACAGACAAGCTTTTGGCCATCTGCATATACAAAATGTCCCAATGAAATCATTGTAATCACAATGCCAAGCACAAGAGCTAACTTGATCATCTTTCTCGTGCTCCGTTGGTACTATTCCAAGGCTCTTGTCGTGACGGAATCTCTATCTTGTGTCGCTTGATGTCTGCCTTGATTAATTCACGCAGCTGCTGTACCTTGGTTCTGCCATGAAACTTGGCATCATAGTACAATAATTTTGATGTGTTATGATCATACTGCAACGTAGTACGGTTGCGTTTTGGCTTGTTACTTGCCTTGNTTGTCTTATTGGAATTTCTATCTTGTATCGTCTGATGTCTGCTCTGATTAGTTCGCGCAGTTGTTGCACTTTGGTTCTACCGTGAAACTTGGCATCATAGTACAGCATCTTGGATGTAATACGGTCATACTGTAACGTAGTACGATCTCTCTTTGGCTGATCACGTGTCTTCGAACCTGTCGATGACATGTCAATAGCATGTCATCAAGACGTAATAAGTATTACGTGTAGATAACTTGGCGCTCAGATGCTGTTGACCGGTTGGTGTATATCTCAGAGCATCACAGAAAGACATGTCAAAGACATGTCATCACACACAGGGTCCAAGCGCAAGCCAACTGTTGCCATAAAAGACGACGTATACGAAAAGGCAAAGAACAAGGCTGCCGAAAAGGGACTCACACTAGTTGATTACGTAAACGAGACCATACTGCAAAGCGTCGAAAAAGATGCTTTCCTGAAAACCTATGCACCATATGTTGAAAAAATAAGCACTGGGGATACANCCATACTGCAAAGCGTCGAAAAAGATGCTTTCCTGAAAACATACGCGCCATATATTGAAAAAATAAGCACAGGAGATACCATCATACTTCGCGACAATAAAATAAAAAAAATTGTTGAAGTTTATTTCAAGGAAGGAAAACTACACTGTTCAAATGACGAAGGCCATGACTGTATCCACATACATTTTGCGTTAGGATTGTCAGAAATTGGAAGATTAAAGAAAAAATGATCTAGTTTTTGCTAGATATCAACAATTAACTTACTTTACATTCACTTGATAACCGTATCAATACTTCCTAACTTATATGAAACATCAAAACAAATTGCAAATACATGACTAATGAAAAGGAAGCAGATCCAACAGTATCCTCTTCTGCATGGCTTGCGCTTGCAATAATCAGCAGTCTTGCGTTAGTTACAATGTATGGGGAAACCATGGTACTGCCTGCAATTCCTAATTTCATAAAGGACTTTGGTGTATCGTACAATACTGCATCTTGGATCTTGTCATCATATCTTATCGCAGGCGCTGTCATGACACCTATTGCAGGCAAACTTTCAGACGTGTATGGAAAAAAGAAGATACTGTTGATTGTCATGATGATATATTCTGCAGGAATTCTAGGAGGAGGATTTGCAAACTCGTTTGATACCATGATATTTGCACGAATTGCTCAAGGTGTGGGAATATCCATGTTCCCAATCGCGTTTGGTATCGTACGTGATATCTTCCCAATGAAAAAACTTGCAATTGCTCAAGGGATATTTACATCCACATTTTTTGGCGGCGCTGTAGTTGGACTCATAGTTGGTGCAAGAATCATCTCAAGCTATGGATGGCATGCAACATTTTTCTCTGTATTTCCTATTGCCATAATACTTGCAGTGGTAATGGCAAAGCTCATCAGGATTCCACAATCAGAAGACCCTGGGCAGTATCATGGGCTTGATATCAAGGGCGCAATCGCACTCTCTGTTACCGTAATCTTGTTCTTGATGGGAGTCTCATATATTGAAGAGATTGCTCAAGGTAACCTGAACTCGCTTGTCTTCTTTGCAGGTTCTGCAGCATCTGTGCTTGTATTTACTTTGATAGAAAAAAGAACACCGCATCCGTTGATTGATCTCAAGGTTCTTGCAAACAAGATACTCTTACCAACTAATGTAGTACTCATGATAGTTGGAGTGTCAACATTCATGGTATACCAGACCATTCCTATACTGGTGCAGAGTCCAAGACCGCTAGGTTTTGGAGGCGATGCAATAACAACTGCAAATGTCCAGCTTCCATTTATGATAATATCACTAATAGTTTCAGCAGCATCTGGTTTTATTGTATCAAAGGTAGGAAATTTCAGACTGACTGCACTTGGTACTGTGATTTGTACAATAGGATTTTTCGGACTGGTGGCGTTCCACTCTACTGAATTTATGATATCTGCAGCGCTTGGCATAATATCGGTTGGGCTGTCGTTTACATTTGTTGGCGGGTTTAACATTATACTGGTGTCATCTCCACAGAAAGCAGAAGGCATCTCTCTTGGCATGTCGGTATTGCTGATTCTTGTAGGTCAGTCCCTTGGGCCGTCAGTTGCGGGAATGTTCCAGCAGATGTATANGTTGGGTTGTCGTTTACATTTGTTGGCGGATTTAACATCATACTGGTGTCATCGCCACAGAAAGCAGAAGGCATCTCTCTTGGCATGTCGGTATTGTTGATTCTTGTAGGTCAGTCCCTTGGACCGTCAGTTGCAGGAATGTTCCAACAGATGTATAGTCAGACAATTCCAAACATTCCAGGAGTATTTCCGTCTGCTTTATCGTATCTAGAAATATTTTCTAGCGCCGGCATACTCTCAATTGTATCTATAGTACTTGTTGTTCTTTTAAGAAATAAAGTAAAAGCGCAACCAAGTTACAATTTGGAAAGTTAGAAAAATTCAACATACATATCATGTTTTCAGATCTTCTTGATGATATCTGGATGTGGAAAATTTACCATCCACGCTGAATCAATATTTGCGCAACTTGTGAATATACGCATGCGGGGGAACCGTCTTCTGCTTTGATGACGAGCGCATAACCTTGTCTACATTGTACCTCATTTGCATGGACTCCTGATTTTACCTGTTCTAATGGAGGTAGTATGCTTGTACTGTTAGATGGTGATGCTGGTGTACTTGCAGATGGCATGTTATTTTCTGGCATGGTCATGTTATCTAACGGAAATGTATTGTTGTCAGAAGACTCAGACTTTGCATATCAGTTGAGTTATCAATAGGGGGTGTAGTCATGCTTGGGTCTGTAGTATTGTCTTCGGGAATAGGTCCTGTGTTTGTATCTGTATAATTATCCTCAGGAATTGGACCTTGATTAGAATCATCTAGAGTTTGTGCTAATGCATTAAACTTTGAATCAAATACATGAAAAGATGAAGAAGCTAAAATGACAGTGATNAGTCATGCTTGGGTCTGTAGTATTGTCTTCTGGAATAGGCCCTGTGTTTGTATCTGTATAATTATCCTCCGGAATTGGACCTTGACTAGAATCATCTAGA
>NZ_RCMC01000293.1 GCF_011319475.1 Candidatus Nitrosotalea sp. FS | reverse complement strand
GCAATACCTGAACGAAAACCGCTAAGTGTCTGCTCTGCTGATTCTTCGATTGTCTGAGCTTTGAATTTGTCAGCAGTTGAAGGATATGCTGCAAGGAACAGATTCTTGACATCTACATCCTTTGTGGGATCGTTTAGTTTTACTATAATTGCCTGTGTTTCATGAGGTCTGTTTAAAATTTCTCGTAATGTATCAATGTTCATTATCACACTATTGTCAAGACCTACAGAACCTGCAGTCGCAGTTATTCCAACTATTNGTCTGTTTAAAATTTCTCGCAATGTATCAATGTTCATTATGATACCATTGTCAAGACCTACTGAACCTGCGGTTGCAGTTATTCCAACTATAGTTAATCTTCGTAGAACATCATTTCCAAACTGGTCTTTGAATTTTAGTTTGATAGTGTCACCTACTTGCGGGCCACCAAGATCTCTGTCTACCATTGCTCCAACTACCACTGAATCTCTGTATGTCACATACTGACCGCCAGCACCCACAGTCTGATACATTGTAGATGCTTCCCTGTCAAGAACTGGATCAACTCCAATAACTGGTACAGAATAATCACGAATTATTTTTCCATTTACTGTTGCGTTAATCGAAGCAACAGACTCTNATAACTGGTACAGAATAATCACGAATTAATTTTCCATTTATTGTTGCGTTAATTGATGCAATAGAATCAATTCTTGGAGCAGCGGCCTGGAATATGGAATTCTTTCAAGCCAGTTTACCAGTACAAAATCAGATTTTGTGATAAAGTTCTCTTGTCGTGTAATGTATACATGTCCGAATCGATAGTTTATCTGATCACGGACAATTGCATCGTACAGTCCCTGGAAGATAACAGAATTTACTTGAACTACAAGTATGGCAATTGCAACTGCAAGACTTGCAGCAATGAGACTGCCTTTTCTCCTTGTGATGAATCTAATGCCAATTTGTGCGCGATAATCCAATAGACGATCATAATTAGTCTGTTATTTAATGTTTTAGAGGTGTATACTTATCATATTAGACAATTATAAATAATACATGTTCAATTTGATATGATTGATGGGGTAATTGGATAAGAAATGGACAAATTAGACATTGAAATTCTCTCACATCTTCTTAACAACTGCAGAAAACCTGACAGGCAGATAGGCCAAGAGATTGGCATTTCCGGCGTTTCGGTAAAATCAAGAATAAAAAAAATGCTTGACAAAAAAATTATCCAGGACTTTGTGCTAAAGATAGAGCCTCCTGTTCTTGGGTACAGTGTTTTGTATTTTGTTGTTACAGGAAAAGAGATCGATGAAATCATTAATCAAATAAAATTGGTGGGCGATCCGTTCTTTGTTGTTCCATGTGTTGGAGGCATTACAGTATGCAGCATCGTAGTAAAAGAAGATCCTGCACAAAAGATGGAGATTGCAAAAAACTTGTTGCGAGATGTAAGAGTGCTTAGCATCTTTGAGGCAAAAAACCCAGAGATTCGATCGGACCTGACAAAGACTGACATTGAAATCATTGACATTTTATCAAAAGATCCTCGGCTAAAAATAGAAGAGATTGCAAAAAAATCTGGTTTTTCTACAAAGACTGTGACGCGCTCACTTGATAAATTACAAAATGATGAAGCCATCCAGTTTACCACAATCTACAACCCAAAAAACATGGGAGAGTTTATTCCGTTTGTGATATTGGTTCGAGTAAAAGAAGATGTGAAAAAGACACTTGCAAGACTGGACAAGACATTTTCTGGATCATTTTTGCAAAAGCCATTTATGCATGTAGACCAGATTGTACTATTCCTGTATACAGATAACATCTACAAGATGGACGATCTTTCTGCCAAGGCACAAAGCGTACAAGGAATACTTTCTGTTGACTTGTTTATTCCAAAAAAGATTACACTGCAAGGCAAGTGGGTTGAGAGCGCAATTGTACATGCCAAGAAATCCAAAAAACTGCACCTCATGTCTGAGATACATTCATAACATATTATTTTGTGGTTTTATCAAATGAGGAAAAATGTCTTCAAGGGCAGGGTTCTCTCACTTAGTCTTTACACTTTATCAATAAACAAGCGAAAAGTTACGCGAGAAGTAATAGAGCACCCGGGTGCTGCTGCAATACTTGCAATTGAATCAGGCAAGATACTTCTTGTGCGACAACACAGATTTCCCCATGGATACGTGCTTGAAATTCCTGCAGGGACACTTGAAAAGGGAGAAAAGCCGCTAAAGTGTGCCCACAGGGAACTGCGCGAAGAGACAGGACACACTGCAAAGAAGATGGTTTCACTAATCAAGTACTATCCATCGATTGGATACAATACAGAAATCATCCATTGCTATGTCGCATCTGGACTAAAAAAAGTTGGAGACTTGCAGCTTGACCAGGATGAAATCATGTCAGTTGTAAAGATGGATATCAAAAAAGTGATCAAGATGATAATGTCTGGAAAAATTACAGATTCTAAAACAATCTGTGCAGTCCTTGCTTATAGTACAAAGCATCACGTATAGACCGGCTTTACCAAATCTGCAACATCTGCCCAACATCTTGATAATTTTTCAAATGTAAATATCAAATTCAAAAGTTGTATAGAGCCCTGTTTTTTTGGATCAATTGACGAGCCTACACTATGAATCTTTTTTTGATAGTTTCTGTGCAACGTGATTGCCTCAATTGCAAGTTTTCTGTTATTCTCAATAAATGAGGTGATTGATTTTTCATGTACGTTTTCTATCTCTTTTGCAACATCGTATAGTTTCTTTGTGTCAGACTTTGATATTGGCAACTCTGATATCGAATGTGCAAGATCTGTAATGATGTCTCCTGCAGTCTCTAGCAAGTTGGCTGCAACCCTATAATCCAAGATATCGATATTTCCCAAGTTTAGTGCAGTTGCAAGTTTCTTGGCAACCATTGCACTTCGAATCAATCTTACCAGCAAGAAATATTGCCTGTCAATTTCATCGTCCCTGCTTGGCATTGTATCCAGTACAGAACGATCATCAGATACAAGACATGATGTTGTATCACGGAACATTCCAAGAACAATTGAGCTCATTCTTTTTAGTATCTTGTCAGGGCTTAGTGTAGTTGCATCAAGCAAAAATTGAACATTGACATTTGATGCATCCTCTTCAACAATTTCCATCCCTACAAGTCTTCGCATCAGGCCACGGATCTTTTCCCTGTCTTCTGCTGATATGGTAGACCTTCCGCTGATTTTTATTATATCATATCCAAGCAGGTATGCACCTGTTACATAGGCGCTGATGTTTTCTTGTCTTGATACTGGATATGAAATTATGACTTCGTTTGGCGGCCTGCTTCCACCAGTTGGAGTAATGGATATACTGTTGGTACCTGTCTCTATTTCGACCTCGTCGNCCTGTCTCTATTTCGACCTCGTCACTTTTTTCAAGCTTGTTTGCCTGGACCCATTCTGTTGGAAGTGACACCAGTATGCTGCTTCCTATCCTTTGCAGGCGTCGAATGAATTTAGTCAATTTATACTAATTTATATAATTTAATGATCATTTTTATATTTTCTCTTAAATTTAAGCTAGTTATGCAGGCAGTAGCCTTTGCACCAGGACATATCACTGGATTTTTCAAGGCAGAAGTCGGGGAGAAAGAGCCAGAACAGAAAGGTTCCATCGGTGCAGGATTTTGCATCAAGGAGGGAGTGACAACACGTGTCAAGGTCACAAGCTCTGAGAAACCTGGATTCAAGATTACTGTAACTGGATTCCAGTCAGACAATACGCAGGTCTCTGAATTTGTTGAAGAGAATTTTTTAAAATCGTAAAGGAGAATTGGTTTTTAGAAATTGAGCACAGTACTACCATCCCTGTTGGATATGGACTTGGCTCAAGTGGTGCAGTTGCACTAAGCTTGGCGTTTGCGCTAAACAAGGCACTTGGGACTAATCTGTCCCGTACTAAAATAGGACAGATT
>NZ_RCMC01000037.1:29341-70135 GCF_011319475.1 Candidatus Nitrosotalea sp. FS | reverse complement strand
AGATCTTACAGTTCTTGAAAACGTTACACTGCCAAGAAAGATTCAGGGTACAATACAAAATTCTTCAAACGAAGCAAGGACGTTNTGCTTAACATGATTGGATTGCTTGACAGGCCAACACGGGGCAAGGTGATAATTGATGGAGTGGACACGTCAGAGCTCAGTGACAACCAGCTTTCTGCATTTAGAAATTCAAAACTTGGATTCATATTCCAATTTTCAAATCTCTTGACAGATCTTACAGTTCTTGAAAACGTTACACTACCAAGAAAGATTCAAGGTACCATACAAAATTCTTCAAATGAGGCAAGANTACACTGCTTAACATGATTGGATTGCTTGACAGGCCAACAAGAGGCAAGGTGATAATCGATGGAGTGGACACGTCAGAGCTCAATGACAACCAACTTTCTGCATTTCGAAATTCAAAACTTGGATTCATATTCCAATTTTCAAATCTCTTGACAGATCTTACAGTTCTTGAAAACGTTACACTACCAAGAAAGATTCAAGGTACAATACAAAATTCTTCAGACGAGGCAAGGACATTACTTAGAACAGTCGGGCTAGAAAAACAGGTGCACAAGTTTGGAAACCAAATATCTGGTGGACAGGCACAAAGAGTAGCAATCACAAGGGCGTTGATTGCAAAACCAGCTGTAGTGCTTGCAGACGAGCCTACAGGAAACTTGGACTCAGTATCTGCTGAAACTACCGTACAATTACTAAAATCTCTAAACAGAAAACTATACCAGACATTTATCATTGTAACACACGACAGACACCAGTTCGGAGAGGTGGATAAAGTAGTAACAATAAAAGATGGCCGAATTTTAAAAGAAGAGATGGAGGCAAATCTGACATGATATACAAAAGTATTCTTCTTCTAGTACTATTGTCTGTAGGACAGATTATACTTCCAAGCTATGCCCAGACTGCTGAGCACCTTGCACCAGGTGAGTCACCCTTTGAGCATGGATTCAATGATGTAAAACTTCTTGATGCATACTTTGGTCCTGCCGGACAAAAGATCGAGGCAGAGCCAGGTGACAAGAATGTCCCATTAACAATCGTACTATCCAATGTTGGCACAGAGGACATTTCAGGAATACAAGGNATGCATACTTTGGTCCTGCAGGACAAAAGATCGAGGCAGAACCAGGTGACAAGAATGTTCCATTAACAATTGTACTATCAAATGTTGGCACAGAGGACATTTCAGGTATCAAGGGATTGCTCAGCTTGCCAGCAGGATTTTCAGGGGCTATTGCAAGCAATGGACTTATCCAAGCAGACAACACCCAGACTGCAACTGCAGGCCAGTCCTTTACGCTTACATTCTTTGTAAATGTCGACAAGACAATCAACATACATGACTATTCAGGTACAGTCAAGGTTACATATTCAAGAGTGCGAGAAAATGGAGAGCGTACTGCATTTCTTGACTTTAATTTCAAAGTTACAGGAAAGAGTGTGATAAACCTCAAGGCAGCAAACCCATTTTTGAATCCTGCATCAAATAATGCTATAACAATCCAGATATCTGATGCTGGAACCGCACCGCTCAATGATGTTGATGTTGTAATTCAAAGAGACCAAAATAGCGNAAGTTACAGGAAAGAGTGTGATAAACCTCAAGGCAGCAAATCCATTCTTGGATCCTGCATCAAATAATCAAATAACAATCCAGATATCTGATGCCGGAACTGCACCGCTCAATGACGTCGATGTTGTAATTCAAAGAGATCAAAATAGCGGTAGTACTACCTCTAGCACAAACAACCTACAAGGAATCGTGCTTGACCAGAATCACTGGAAGGTAGGAACAGTCCAGCCTGGTTCGTCAAACACATTTTCAATCCAGACATTTATCCCACAAAGTGTTGCAGGCCAGACAATCCATGCACCATTTACTATAACATATTTTGACGGGCAAGGAAACCAAGTTACAACAACAAGGACTGTGGACTTTATTGTTGGACCAACAAGTTCTGTATCGATAATAAAATTGTCATCTCCGCCATATCTTTTGACTGCAGTCATGCAAAACCTAACACTAGGAATTGAAAACTTGTCCCCATCAAAGATATCTGATATATCGATTTCAATCACACCAAACTCTAACAGCTTGAAGATTCTACAGGACAACAAGTGGTTCATAAAAGAAATAAACCCACTTGAAAAGACCGACTTGATAATTCCAGTATTTGCAGACAAGAGCATCGAGGGCCAGGCAGTAGATTATGAAGTCGATGTACAGTATACCAAAGATGGTGCAACGGTAATTGAGAAACAAAACTTTGCAACCTACATCAGGGGAGTAATTGACATCTCAGTTCATGATATTGGCCTAACAGAGATTGCAGGCCAGAAGATGATAACTGGAGATGTGCTCAACCAAGGAAATGTCAAGGCAGTCTTTGGCCAAGTAACTGTGATGCCTCTAGATGATCAAGCAATCAAAAAGTCAAGCCAGTATATTGGAGACATTGACATTGATGCACCAGTTCCATTTAACATTCCACTAAGTTATGATTCTCCACCATCAGGTGACCAAAAAATCCAGGTTACACTGACATGGAAGGATACCTTGTTNGTCAGGTGACAGCGCAAACTCAAGCCAACTTCAAATCATCATACTTGTAGCAATTGCAGCAGGAATAGGTGGTATCGTATTCAAGGTACGAAAGAAAAAGATTGTACTTGAAAAGAAAGTTGAAGAATCAAGCTAAGGGTATATTTACAGCAAAGGCATTTTTTTAGACATGATATGGGATGAGATCGAGATCCCAAAAGAAGTTCGCCATTTCATGCTTGAAGGGGCAGAAGAGACAGTACTGGGTCAAAAAAATGGTGCAAAAAAACAGTATCGTTATGGTAATCTACACATCAGAGAATATGACGACAAGTATTTGGTTCACATGGATAAAGTTGATCCAAGAAAAGATCCACTGGGCCATCTTGTAAAAGATGCTCCAGAATTATAGTTGGAATCACAAGTGGTATAGTTGCGGCAAAAAAAGTTTCATCAAGTGTTTACAAATTACAAAAGGACATGCCCTTTGCAAAGAGCACATCTATCTTTGCAGGACTTGTAGCATCAGTACTTGCAGGCTATGCAGGCTATACCATAACAAAAAAGCTAAAAGAGTTCTAAAGGGGGAGAAGACAAATTTCTCGACTTCGAACAATTCAAACCTTCATCAAACTAGTGCCGCTTGTATTTGCATTACGAAAGGACAGAAGAGAATGGGTAAGAAAACAAGGAAAAAATGTTGACACCAAAAGATACCAAAAAAACGCACGCAAGGCGCTCAATACATTTCTGTCACTTGGACCTGTATACATCAAGTTGGGCCAGTGGCTCTCATCAAGGGCTGACATATTACCACAGCCATATCTTGAGGAACTCGCCAAACTACAAGATGAGGTTCCGGCAGAATCATTTGACAAGGTAAGGCCAATAATAGAAAAAGATCTTGGGCCAATGGACCAGAGTTTTGATTTTGTTGACACCAACGTAGTATCAGGCGCATCACTTGGACAGGTCTACAAGGCAAGGCTCCAAGGAAAAGATGTAATCATCAAGGTAAAAAGACCCGGGATTGAAAAAGTCGTTGAAGAAGATATCCGCGTATTAAAGAAAATTATTCCATTTGCAATGAAGTTTGTCGATCCCAATCTGCGATATTCTGCAGAGGCAATGCTTTCACAGTTTATCGAAACAATCAACGAAGAGATGGACTACCGAATCGAGTCCCAGAACCTAAAGGCAATCAAGAAGAACATGCAGAGCTACCCAAAGCTGATAATTCCATCTGTAATAGACAACAGGTCAAGCAAGAACATACTCACAATGGAGTATCTCCCAGGAATAAAAATAACAAATGTCAAGGCACTTGATGAGGCAGGAATTGACAGGGAACAGCTTGTGGTTCGTGCACACAGGGTCTTTTTTACAATGTTATTGCGACACGACCTGTTCCATGCAGACCCTCACCCTGGAAACATCGCTGTTACAAATGACGGCTCACTGATTCTGTATGATTTTGGAATGGTCGGAAGGCTTGACACAAAGACCCGACTGAAACTTATCAGGCTCTATCTATCACTCATTGAGAGAGACCCGACAAGGACGGTATCTGCAATGGATGATCTTGGAATGCTCATGCCAGGATATGACAGAACCATAATAGAAAAGGGACTGGCACTTTCAATACAGGCGTTTCACGGAACCAAAGTTGACAGGATGGAAGTCAAGGCACTGATGGAGCTTGCAAACAAGACAATGAGCAAATTTCCATTCAAGTTGCCAAAACATCTTGCACTCTACATGAGGATGGCATCAATACTAGAAGGTGTGTATCTAACACACAAGGTAAATTTCAGATTCATTAACGTATTACAAAATATTTTAGAAGAAGAAAACATTGTACGAGATGCATATGTTGAAGAGCTCAAGCTTTCCTTTGGAAGATTTGTAAAATCAATAGACGCTGCAATTGCTCTGGCTCCTGAGATACGACAGTTCATCGAACAAAACAAAAACATGCAAACAAACAAACCAAAATCAAGGACTGTTCTGCTTTCTGGTACAATTCTTGCAGCTGCAGTATTTGTCGGATCTACCATACTGTATTCTACAAATGGTACAATTGGAGAGATTGGAATGATAGGCTCTGCTGCTATAATGGCAATTGCTGTTGCATTAAGAGAAAAATAGTTATTCTATTGCGATATTCTTTCCAGTCTTTGTTGGTATCGTAAGTGTAAGAACACCGTCACGATATTTTGCAGATGCTGCTGGATCTTCGTCGTCTTTTACCTGTATTGGCAATCTTATCTTTTTGTCAATTGAGCGCGGTCTCTGTCTCCAGATTACTGTGCCCTCGACATCGTCTTCTCTTGTTGCTACAATTGAGAGTATGTTGCCATTGAGTCTTAGTTTGATCTCTTTTTTATCAAATCCTGGCATGTCTATTGTTACAAGCAGGCTGTCATTTTGTAGTATCATATCTACTGGAGGAAGAACAAACTCGTAGAACTCGCGTGACTTGTTGCCTATCTCTCTCATGACCTCTTTTACCATGTAATGACCTATGCCCATGTAGTATCATTTAGCACTTTTTTGATTATTAAACCTTAGTTAGATTAGCTCCGCAGTAATACCTGAGCATTTTATTCGTGGAACAGTTCATAATTTATCTACTGCCCGATTCAATAGGACTTTGATGATTATTGTTATAGAGGGCTTTGATCAAGCAGGAAAAAAAACCCAGTCAAAATTATTGTCTGATTTCCTAAAAACCAAGAAGAAAAAGTCTGTGGTATTTAGTTTTCCAGACTATACCACTCCTGTTGGAAAAGAAATAAAGAACTTTCTTGGGGGCAAGCGTAAATTTCCTCCGCAGGTAATACACTGTCTTCTTGCAGCAAACAGGTGGGAGAGATCGCAGGACATCAAGGATGCGCTTGCAAAAAATTATGTTGTTATCATGAACCGCTATTACCAGTCTAACCTAGTATATGGAACAGTAAACGGACTTGATCTAAAATGGCTTGAAAACCTTGACCGGGGACTACCAAAAGAAAACCTGGTAATACTGCTTGATGTCAAGGTGTCCGATTCATTTTCAAGAAAAAAACAAAAACGCGACAGATTTGAAAAAGACAAAACATTTGCACTCAAGATTGCAAACACATACAGAAAACTTGCAAAAAAATATCACTGGAGCATAGTTAACGCATCACAAGAAAAAAGTCAAGTTCATCAACAAGTAAGGGATATCGTATCAAGACACATCAGATGAAGAAACCATGGCAAAAAAATATCTCCAGATTGTAGACCCGATTCATGATTTCATCACTGTATATCCACAAGAGTTGGGACTTGTAGACTCGCCTGTATTTCAACGTCTCAGGAGGATACGACAACTTGCAGGCGCTCATCTTGTCTATCCAGGTGCCCAACACTCAAGGTTTGAGCATTCTCTTGGAACAATGCACATTGCAGGTCAGGCAGCAAACGTGCTCAAAGACAAGGGATATCTTGACGCAAACGATTCTGAAAATATCAGGATGGCAGCACTGCTGCATGATATTGGTCACGGCCCATTCTNCTCAAAGACAAGGGATATCTTGATACAAACGATTCTGAAAATATCAGAATTGCAGCACTATTACATGATATTGGTCATGGCCCATTCTCACACCTGTTCGAAGAAGTCTTGCAAAAAAAGAAAAAAAATTCTCATGAAGATATCGGGCAGAGACTGATACTTGATTCTGAGATTGGAGATATAATAAAAAAATCAGGATTTGACAAGAAATTTCTTTCCAAGCTTGCATTTGGAAACTCAAAATACCAATTCATGAATGAAATAATCTCTGGCGGTCTGAGTGCTGACATGATGGATTATCTTTTGCGTGATGGATATTTCACAGGTGCAGAGCACGCCAAGGTGGATTTTATGAGAATAATCCACTCACTTGATGTACACAACAAAAAGCTTTCACTTGACAAATCGGCACTCCATTCTTTTGAATCCATGATGATCTCGCGATATCAAATGTTCAAGGCAGTTTACTTTCACAAGACTGTGCGCTCTGCAGAGGTTATGCTGATACAATCTATGATACTTGCAGACAGCGAGCTTGGACTTACTACAGATGATATCACAAAATATGTCCAGTTGACAGACGAGTTTGTGATATCAAAACTAATCTCCCTGGAACCAAAAAATGCAGAGCTAAAAAGAGCAAAACAGCTTGCAGTAGAGTACCAAGAAAGAAGACTTCTCAAGTGTGTTTATGAAAAGATCTTTACAAAACCAAGAATGGGCAAGATAGACGTGGACAGTCTACAAAATGAGATTGCCAAAAGATCCAAGGTAGACAAGTGTGAGGTCTTTATCGACATATCAAAGACTCCTTCAATTCCTCTTGCCCCGTCAAAAAAAGAATCACGTTCTATCATTTTAACAACAAAAAAAGGAGAGGGACCAAAGGAATCCTACGAACTTCCAATATCTGAGATTCCGCTGGTCTCTGCAATATCTGGCTTTATGGATATTCTTAGAGTCTACACAAGACAGCAGTTTAGAAAAAAGGTTGAAATTGCAGCAAACGTCATCCTTGGTGAAACCAGTCAATGAAAAAAAGAATTGTAGTAAAATTGTCGGGAAGTCTGTTTGGTCTTGAAGACATGAAGACATTAAAACAATATGCCGAGTTTTTTGTGAAAATCAGCAAGGTATGCCAGCCAATAATAATTGCAGGAGGAGGAAAGATTGCAAGACATTACATTTCACACGCAAGATCATCTGGTGCAGACGAATCAACACTAGACGAGCTTGGAATCGAGGTATCAAGGCTTAATGCAAAACTTTTGATCTATGCATTGCAGGAAAAAGCATACCCACATCCTCCAGTCAATCTAAAAGAGGTTGCAAATGCAGCTGACACAGGACTGATTGTAGTAACAGGTGGGCTTCATCCGGGGCAGAGCACAAACGCCACTGCCGCACTCATTGCAGAAAAAGTCAGGGCAAGTGTATTTTTCAATGCAACAGATGTTGATGGAGTCTATGACTCTGATCCAAACAAGAACAAGAATGCAAGCAAGTTCAAAAAGATACCAATAAAAAAACTGCGCTCAATGCTTGTGCACCAAGATTCTGTGGCAGGAGGCTATGACCTGATGGATATAGTTGCACTAAAGGTGATAGAGCGCTCCAAACTAAAGACCCGAATACTAAAAGCAGACACAAAGATACTGGAAAAAGCAATCAAAGGAAGCCCAGAGGGCACTGAAATTACACTAGTCTGACTTGGCCTGTATATTCAGGTATGTCAGCACTGATTGCTTTGTTTAAAATTTCTCTAGCAGCATCTTCTGCAAGAATCTTTGACTGGGACTTGGCATATCCTTCTTCATCAACTATTACAACAAGCCATCCTTCTCCGGGTCTTTCAACAATTGCAACAAACTCTTTTTCCCCCACTGGCACAAACGAGCCTTCCGATTTTTTTACAGTAAGTGTGAGCATGGCAAATCCTGCATGTGAAAATAATGTCATCTGCGATTTTCTTGATCTTTCCTGACCTATTCTGACTGCCTGATGATACTGCATGAATTGTATTTTCAAACTTTTACTATAAGCGTTTTCAACTCAACATTTAAGAATTGAACAAATGCTAGAAACATCCTTGGAAAAGAAAATTTTTCTATATGCTGCAGTAGGAGTTATAATTGCAATACTTGGAGTGGTTGCAATCTTACCAAGTTCCGGAGTTCTCAAGAACATGTTTACTCCAAATGCAAGCACACCAACTGCGCTCACATCTGTAATGACTGAGGTAAAGCCTCTTGGCATACAATTCAACGGCTCATCAATATCATCAGTTGGCGACAGAGATGCAACAATAGAAACAAAGTTCAATCTTACCAATCCAAATGACAATACTTTGATAATTGAAATGGTAACCTATGACATTTACGCAAACGGTGTCACGATTGGTCATGGACAATATGGACAACGATATGATGGAACCTGGGAGAGCTCTTCCTATCTACCGCTTACACAACACAACTCTGAGATAATTACTGTTGATACACAAATAGTCAATGACGGAAACAACCCACAGGTCTGGTCCGCATTACAAAACCATGCTGCCAAGTTTAGATTTAATGGAACTGCCTATTATTCAACACACTCAGCTTTTGCAGGCCAATCCTATACAAAAGACTTTGATTTCTTGCAATAGTATACAAAAGACTTTGATTTCTTGCAATAGAGTCTAGCGTTTTTCAGGATTGTATCTTGATCGGATGAACTTTACAAGATAAACAAATCCAAGTATTATCCATGCAAGTAACATCGCACCCCATGCAAGAACCACGATCTTTGGTATGCTCAGATGTAACTGGTATACATAATTGAGATATGCTGATGGAATTATTTTGTCAAGTAGGTATATCGGCAAAAGGTATGGGTTAAGATCCTTTATGTCAATTATGGATTTACTGGCAAGTGCTGTGATGACTGCATGCCATCCAAAGAAAAATGTCACAAAGAAAAATCCGGCCTTTCTTCCTACTGGTTTTCTGTATCCGCGCTTTTCAAATTTTTCCAGCCGTTCCTTGACTCTTGCAAGTTCTGTCTTTAGTTCCTCAACAGATTTTTGGTCTCCTGCTTTTTTTCTTGAAGAACCAAGATGTGTTGTAATAAGTGAATCAAGATATTTCTTGTCCGAATTGTAAAGTGTCTTGCCATCCTGCAGGGCGCTTAGGATATAGTTTAGTCTACCAACATCACCCTTTTTGGCATCTATCAAATGTATTACATACTCAATTAGTTCGTCTGCCATCTACCATCCTGTTCCAATATGACATGACTTGCCAGAAGCGGCTTTAGATGACATTATCAATATTATCAAGCTCTTTTGGAAAGGGATTTTAATTATTAATGAGATGCCTAGCCTATCTTCTTGAGTAGACTCATGATTGGCTCTCTGTCAGAGTTTGAAAGAGACGAGAACCCTTCCAATAATTCCCTTTGAACATGTAATGCATCATCAAATGCCTTTTTGATGTACTCTGAATTAAACGGTACAAGTTTGTCAATTGTACCCTCGCTGTATGATTCGATATATTTTTGCAATAACAACAAAACAAAATTTGGTGCAACATCAAGCAATGTAATGATTGCCTTCTTCAGATCTTTTTCTTTTGTATTACTTTCTTTTTCAAAAAAATCATTCATGATTCGCATTCTCTCTTTTTCAGTATTAGATACAGAAGCTGCAACAAGCAAACCACTATCCGTCAATTGATAGTATGGGACACCTTGTTCTTGTAGTGCCTTTGGACCGCGCTTTATTGGCAGTCTTCCAGCTTCTATTACCAATTCTAAAGGAAGAAGGATCTCATCCAAATCTCTGAAAATTCCAGAGTAGATGTTCTGCCATGTTGTACCATTTTGTTCTGCGAGCTTGTGTGCAATTGCAGTACGAGTCTTTCTTGTAGGCAAGGTCTCAGATACTAGATGGGTTATAATCCCACGCTGGCGCATCGCTTCTCCTGTAAGTTCTTTGTTTTTTGTCTTGAATGTTTGAAAAACTGATAGCTTTGGAATCTGCTTTTTTATTTTGGTCATCTTTTTACTCGCAAAATGATTCTTGTATGGTAAAATGGTCATCTTTTATAGTTTGATAATTTAAAATATTCATTTTATGATATTATCATATTTTCCTATGATATAAGAATTTATGATTTGAAATTAAAATTATTTTTTCTTCAAACATGTGTTGGACCAGTCTCAAAAAATTTCAATTGTACAATACCGTAATGTAATTTTCTATGAAATGGATTTACATTACCCTCAGGTTGATAATGATAACATGTTGATCTCATCTGCTGAACTAATGAAAAAAATTGAAAAACCAAATCTTGTTCTTGTTGATTGTAGGTCATACAAAGATTATCTAGAAGGTCACATTCCTGGTGCAGTAAATCTTGATTTTTTCTATTATCATTGGTCTGACACTTCAAAAGATGGAATAAAGGCATTTGAAAGACAGATGGAAAACCTCTTGTCTTTTTTAGGCGTAACAAAAGACAAGACAGTTGTTTTCTACGATGATGTATCCGGTATGAGTGCTGCAAGGGGTGTCTGGCTATTGATGTATTTTTCACACAATAACGCATTCATGCTAGATGGCGGATTCAAAAAATGGAAGAGTCAGGGTCTTGTTACAGAAACAAAAACAAACGGATTCAGACCTGACAAATTTTCAGGCAAGTTAAACATGGAAATTATTGCAGGTTATGAATATATCAACAAAAAGTTAGGTAAAGCAAAACTACTTGATGCAAGAAGCAAGGACGAATACGATGGAATTACAATACGTGCAGCAAGAAGGGGACACATTCCATCTGCTGTAAATATAGACTGGACGCTAAACATCAATGATGATGGCACCATGAAATCTCTTGAAGATCTTGCCAAGATGTACAATTTTTCAAAAGATGACGAAATTGTAACATATTGCCAAGGGGGATATCGTGCAGCAAACTCTTTTCTTGCACTCAAAATGCTTGGCTTCAAAAATGTAAAGGTCTATCTTGGCTCGTGGGGTGAGTGGGGAAATATGCTAAATCTTCCAGTTGAGCTAAACAAAAACTGAGATTCTTGTCGTAACAAAATAATGGATGCGATGATCGCATGTTCGTTAATTTTTAAAAATTTAAAAACAAATTTGCAAGAATTAGATTAATATAACCTTCTCAAATGAGCCTCTGATGATGGTGCTTAACAAGCGTTCAAAATTATCGCTTTTAGTTATAGCTGCTGGACTTACAATTGCACTATCAACATTTGTATCAACAACTCCAGCATTTGCAGCCGAGACTTCTACTACTAGTAGCGGATTAACAAAACCACTCTTAGCAATTGCAGCAGCAATCGCAATCGCAGGTGGTCTTATTGGTACTGGTAATGCACAACAAGGTATTGGTGCAGCTGGTATGGGTATTATTGCCGAAAAGCCAGAGAAGTTTGGTCAGGTACTATTCTTCTTTGTGATTCCAGAAACTCTATGGATCATTGGATTCGTGTTAGGAATCATATTGCTACTGGGCATACTATAGTGGTTTTCAGTAATGAGCATTGAAACGTTCATTCGAGAGATAGAGACTAGGAAACAAAAAGAGATTGGGGATCTTGAAAAAGATCTTCAAGAAAGTAAATCTAGACTCCAAGCCGAGATGAATCATACCTTAAAGGAGATTCAAGAACGTTTTTCAACTGAAGCTAAAATCAAGTCAGAAAGAGAACAAGCAAGAATAATCGAGGCCTCAAAACTTCAAGCAAAGAAGATTATGTTTGATGCCATTAATGCTAACATGCAATCTGCCTTTGCAGTAATTCAAACGGAGATAGAAAATTACACAAAGAGTCCCCAGTACAAGAAAGCTATTGAAACTATGGTTAGCAATTCAAAAAAGAAACTTGGTCAAAATATTATAGTTCACTGCCGAGAAGAAGACAAATCCATTCTCAAAGAACTTGGAGTAGCCACAAGCAAGTCAATTAAGACTCTTGGTGGAATCATTGCAGAAAACAAAGAAGGAACAAGAGAATTGGACCTTACCTTTGAAGAATTACTACGAACCAATGAAGACCAAGTCAAGAGCTTCCTCTCGGAGAAAATGTAATGCCAACATCACAATACGCATCATCATTTGGCAGATTGCAAGCAATCTCGCTTAGTCTGTTATCAAAAGAAGAAATGCAAAACCTGATGAAGGCAAAAGACGAAACAGAGATGGTAAAGACACTAGGATCTACTTGGTACAAGTCAGAAATTGAAAAAGCTGCATCAATTTTCAAGGAATCTGAGCTATTGGAGGTTGCACTTAACAGACATCTTGTATACATCAACAAGACTGCATTAGAGGCAACCCCGTTTAATGGCAAATCTGCCGTCCGTGCATATCTTTCAAAATGGGATATTTACAACATTGAACTAATTCTCTCTGCAAAGAGCATGGGAAGACCAATCTCTGAAACAGAATCATTTCTTGTATCAAGCAGAAATGTTCCTGCAGGAATATCTGCTGGAAATATTCCACATGATGAAATGAAGATAATCTTGTCCCAGACTGGAGTCGATGGCGTTGTAAACCAACTCATAAAATACAACTATGGAACAGTTCTGATGCAACACCTTGAGACATATCAGAAGACTGGCGATCTTGGACCAATGATGTCTGCACTTCAAACTTTCTACTATCACAATTTGCTAGAGTCACTCAAGTTCTTCCAAGGCGACGAGGGACTGATTCGAGATTTCATAAGAGCAGAGATAGACAAGAAAAACGTTCTCAGCCTTCTCAAGGCCAAAGAATCTGATCTTGACAAGGAGATAGTTAGCAGACACATGATCGAGGGTGGCAAGATGACCAAAAATGAATTGTTAGATATCTACAACGCAAAAGATGTTTCAGAAATTGTTGGTAGAATAGAAAACAGATTCATGCTGGTTAATGCGCTTGCCCAATACAAGAAATCACACAGTTTGATCGACTTTGAAGTAGCATTGGATAAATTCATAAATTCCGAATATGTCAAAAAATTGAAAAACATTGCACTCTCAATTGGTACAATATTCTACTTTATCATTAACACAGAACATGAGCGTGAAAATATCAAAAGAATCGCTTATGGTAAACGCTATAACCTGTCCACAGATTACATCAATTCGTTATTGCTAATAGAATAAACATGTCACAACAAAAATCCAACAACACTGGGCGTATAGCAGTAGTAGGTGAGCGTGAGCTTGCCATAGGATATAATCTTCTGGGAATCGAAGATACTTTCATCACAAGTGGTGACGATGCAAGCAAGACCATCCAAGAACTCTTTTCGTCAGGCAACTATAGTCTGATAATTATAAGTGACGCCGTAAGATCTAGTCTTCCTGCGATCTTTAGGAAGAAGATCGAAGCATCAATTGAACCCCTTGTGATATTTATGCCTGCTTTAGAAGGTAACATTCAAGAAGAATCTATATCTGTTCTAGCAAAGAGAGTGTTAGGAATAAGTATCCCCTCGAGTTGATGATGATAAATGGCTGAAGGAATAATCTCAAGAGTTTCAGGTCCTGTCGTGATCGCAAGTGGTCTAGAAGGTGCACAAATGTTCGATGTAGTCCGTATTGGTGATATGGGACTAGTAGGAGAAATAATTCGTATAGAAGGAACCAAGGCAACAGTTCAAGTTTATGAAGATACAACAGGTCTTCGTCCAGGAGAGAAGGTAATCAACACCAAGAGACCTCTCTCAATGCAGCTTGGACCTGGCTTACTAAAATCAATTTATGATGGTATTCAAAGACCACTGGATGTTCTAAGAGAACAAAGTGGTGACTTTATCAGCAGAGGAAAGGTCATCCCAGCACTTGACCAAACCAAAAAATGGGAATTTGTTCCAATAAAGAAGAAAGGAGATCATGTTTCTCCTGGAGAAATAATTGGTGAAGTTCAGGAAACTCCACTTATCATGCACAAGATAATGGTTCCTTACAACGTCAAGGGTACACTGACCGATATTTCTGAAGGAAAATACACCGTTAATGATATTGTAGCTTCCGTACAAAATGGAACCAAGGCAGACATTGGTCTGTCAAGCTGGTGGACTGTAAGAACTCCAAGACCAGTTCTTCGCAAGTTAGCTCCAGAAGAACCATTGCTTACCGGACAAAGAGTACTTGATACTTTCTTCCCAGTAGCAAAGGGTGGCACAGCTGCAATTCCAGGTCCATTTGGAAGTGGAAAGACTGTAACTCAACAACAACTTGCAAAATGGGCAGACAGCAATGTGATTGTCTATGTAGGTTGTGGAGAAAGAGGAAATGAAATGACCGAAGTTCTTTCAACATTTCCAAAACTCGAAGATCCAAAATCAAAGAGACCATTGATGGAACGTACAATTCTTGTTGCTAATACTTCTAACATGCCAGTAGCTGCACGTGAAGCAAGCATCTACACCGGTATCACAATGGGCGAATATTATCGTGATATGGGATATGGTGTTGCATTGATGGCAGACAGTACTTCAAGATGGGCAGAAGCACTCAGAGAAATTTCAGGTAGACTTGAAGAAATGCCTGGTGAAGAAGGATATCCAGCTTATCTTGGTAGAAGACTAGCAGAATTTTACGAACGAGGTGGAAAAGCAGTTGTTATTTCACCTGAAGAGCGTGTTGGCTCTCTTACACTTGTAGGCGCAGTATCACCGCCTGGTGGTGACTTTTCAGAACCAGTATCTCAGAATACCCTTAGAGTAACCAGAGTCTTTTGGGCACTTGACGCAAGCTTGGCATCAAGAAGACACTTCCCATCAATTAACTGGCTTACAAGTTATTCATTATATGCAGACGGCATGGGTGATTGGTACAAAAACAATGTATCCGCAACATGGATTGCATCAAGAAAAGAAGCACTTGAAATTCTACAAAAAGAATCTGAATTGCAAGAAATTGTCCAGCTTGTGGGTTATGATGCACTTCCAGAACCAGAAAAGGGTGTATTGGATACTGCAAGATCAATTAGAGAAGACTATCTACAACAGAGTGCATATGATGATGTAGATACATACACATCAATCAGAAAACAATTCTTAATGTTATCAACAATACTTGAATTCGGCAAGATGGAAGCAGATGCAATCAAGAAAGGAATCACATCTGTAAAGGTAGGACAATTAGAATCAAGGAAGATGATCTCAAAAATTAAATGGACCAAGGAAGACCAAGTTGAACAACTAGTAAAGGATACAAAGAGCAAAATGCAACAAGAATTCACATCACTATCAATGGAGGCATCAAGATAATGTCCGCAATATCATACAAGACTCTTTCAAAGATTGCAGGTCCTCTAATGTTCGTAGAGGGTGTAGAAAATGCTGCATACGGTGAAATGGTAGAAATAAAATTACAAAATGGCGAGAGAAGACAAGGCCAAGTTCTTGATACAAGACAAGGTCTTGCAATTGTACAAGTTTTCGGTGCAACACTAGGACTCAACATTGGTGATACATCTGTAAAGTTCCTAGGANTTGATACAAGACAAGGTCTTGCAATTGTACAGGTTTTCGGTGCAACACTAGGCCTCAACATTGGTGATACATCCGTAAAATTCTTGGGCGAAACTGCTCAACTTGCAGTTTCTGATGAAATGTTAGGTCGTGTCTTTGACGGACTTGGAAATCCACGAGACAATGGTCCAAAGATTGTTTCTAAAACCAAAGTTGACTTGGTTGGTTCTGGTATTAACCCATATTCAAGAGAAGAGCCATCTGAATTCATCCAGACTGGTATGTCTAACATTGATGGAATGAATACTCTAGTTAGAGGTCAAAAACTTCCAATATTTTCAGGCGCAGGTCTTCCACACAACTTGCTTGCAGCACAGATTGCAAGACAGGCAAAAGTTCTTGGTGGTTCCGAAAACTTTTCAGTAGTATTTGCAGCAATGGGAATTACAAGTGAAGAAGCAAACTTTTTCGTAAAACAATTTGAAGAAAGTGGTGCACTTGGAAGAACCGCACTATTTCTGAACCTTTCATCTGATCCATCCATGGAGCGTTTACTTACACCAAGACTTGCATTGACTACTGCAGAATATCTTGCTTATGAAAGAGACATGCATGTTCTTGTAATCATGACTGATATGACTAACTATTGTGAAGCATTAAGAGAAATTTCTGCTGCAAGAGAAGAGGTTCCAGGAAGAAGAGGTTATCCTGGTTACATGTATACTGACTTGTCATCATTGTATGAAAGAGCAGGAAAGATCAAGGGAAGAAATGGATCTGTAACACAAATTCCAATTCTTACCATGCCTGCAGACGATATCACTCACCCAATTCCAGATCTTACTGGTTATATCACAGAAGGACAAATTGTCATGAGCAGAGACTTGCACAGAGGAGACATACATCCTCCAGTAGATGTCTTGACAAGTCTTTCACGTTTGATGAACCAAGGTATCGGAAAGGGAAGCACAAGAGAAGATCACAGAAGCCTTGCAGACCAACTCTATTCGTCTTATGCGCAGGGTAAAGATGCAAGATCATTGGCAGCAATTGTAGGTGAAGAGGCACTCAGTGACCTTGACAGAAAATTCATGAAAGTAGCTAACGACTTTGAAAGAAAGTTTGTAAACCAAGGAATGGATGAGAACCGTTCAATTGAACAAACTTTGGATATTGGTTGGGAATTACTAAGCGAACTATCAGACTCTGAACTTAATCGTATCAAGCCAGAATTCATCGAAAAGTACAGAAAGAAATCTGGTGCAGGTGCATAAAATTGCCGTCAGTAATTAACATTAGACCAACCCGTCTTGAATACATCCGTACAAAGCGAAGAATCATTGTTGCAAAAAAAGGTCTAAAATTACTAAAGCTAAAAAGACAAGCATTAATTCTTGAATTTTTCAATGCAAGCAAGACTGTGGCTGCACTTAGAAGCGGTCTTCAAGCAGAACTAGTAAAAGGATATCAGGCAATTCGAATGTCCGAAATGCTTGCAGGTGCTATGAGACTAGAAAATGAGGCAATGAAAATTCCACAATTGAACAAATTAGAAATTACTCCAAAAAACGTTATGGGTGTTCGAATTCCAAAAATTGAGGGTGGAAAAAATAGCCAGGCTCTCACAGAACATCTCCTAGAACTTCCTCCGTCTATTAATGAAGCAATCAAGGCATTTCACAATGTACACAAGATGGTTCTTGATGTAGCAGAAAAAGAAACCACACTTCGTAAACTATTACTTGAGATTGAAAAAACAAAAAGAAAATCTAACGCTATTGAAAACGTTTTCATCCCAAGATTGCAAGCTGCAATCAAATTCATCATATTCAGACTCGATGAAATGGAGCGAGATACCTTCATGATGCTAAAGACAGTAAAAAGAAAGATGGGAGAAAGGGAACAAGAGTCTTTAAAACAAAAGGAGAAGGAAATAGTTGCCTAACTTTGCAAATCAACAACAGAGAAGATTCTTTATGATAGTAAGAGCATTTAAGCTAGGAAATATTCTTGGTACCGTAGCCTTGGCACTGTATGCAGGCAAGCACTTTTTTGGAGTTTAAAATGTCTACGTCAGAAAAATACGTCCACTCACTCAAGCAAATAAAAGAAGTAGAAGACAAATCACAAAAAGAAATTGATGAACAAAAGAAAAAAGTAGCAGAAGAGCTACGAAATTTTGAAACTTATGCAATAAAATCAATTACATCGGCAAAGGCTGATGGCGAAAAACTAGTTGAATCATCTATAGATCAAGCAAGAAAAAAAGCACATACTGAAACGGAAAAAATTATAGAGGATGCAAAAAACAAGGCAAAGACAGTTACTTCAAGAATTGATTCTCATACAGTAAAAGAAATAATCGATATTTTACTAAAAGAGGTATAGATTTTGGTTCTAAAACCAATACCGATGCAAAGAATTGCAGTGCTTGGGCTGCGAAAAGAAAGACAGACTGTAGTCTCTATTTTACACGATCTCCATGTTGTCCAGCTTGAATCATTATCAAAGGATGTTGCTACACTTGTACGAAATGAACGTGATAATGAAACATTCAGACAAGTCTCAGATCAGCTTTTGAGAATGAAGGCATTTAAAACAGTCCTTCCACCAATTGCAGCTGCACAGTGCCAACGATTCACTTCCGTAGACCAAATAATTCAAGCTGCCAAGTCCGTTAACGTTGATGATAAGGTTGCAACTTTGGAAAAAGAAAAAGAGCATCTTCTAACACAGCTAAAAGAGACTGAAAATAATACTAAACTAGTTGAGGAATTTTCATTTTTCCCAGAGGACTTTAATGTTCTTCAACTAAAAATGGCCCACTCTTATTTTGGTAGAGTAGATTCCAAAAACTATGCTGCCTTCAGAAAGGCACTAGATGTCAATAGCCAAGACGTCTTTGTCTATCCAAAAGAAGGAAAAGATATCACAAATCTAGTCCTTGTTACATTTCCAAATTTTCCGCCACATGCGCTTGCTACCGTAGTTCAAGAATATGACGTAAAGTTAGAGGCAGTTCCAAAACTAGATGGAAAGGCAGACCAGCTATTACAAAATCTCAAAGCAAAACATGCTGATATCTCTAACAAACTAAAAGAAGTAGAAAGACAATTAGGTGAAATCTCAAAATCTCATTATGTCGATATAGTATGCATTGAGGAACAACTCGAGATTGAAAACAAAAAGCTTGAAGTTGTTGATAACCTAGGAGTCACATCTGACTCTTTTGCCCTTGAAGGCTGGATTCCAAAATCAAAAGTTGGTCAACTAAGAAGCGTCTTTGAGAAAAATACCAAAGGTACTATGTTATTTGAACTTGAAACTGACGAGCATCCACCCACACAATTTGACAATCCAAAAAGATTCAAACTGTTTGAGGCCTTTATCAGATTCTATTCTTTACCAGAAGGCAAAGAATTCGATCCCACACTAATCTTTGGTATATTCTTTCCAATATTCTATGGTATGATGGTAGGAGATGCAGGATATGGGCTGTTTATACTTCTAGTATGCAGATGGGTCATTCGAAGAATTGAAGGTGGAAAGAGAGACATTAACATCATGCCTAGTATGTTGAGCAAATTTGCATTGAATATACTAAAGAGACGACAGATGGTAAAACTTGCAAAAGCAATGACACCTGGTGCTATCATTGCAATAGGATTGGGATTTGTGTTTAACCTCTACTTTGGATTCCATCTTAACGGCTATCTATTTGGTTTTCTCAATACTCATCTAGGTTTACATCTACCTGCAGACGGAACAATATTCAGTCCAATTACTAGTCTACGAAAACTATTGCTAATCGCTGGATACATTGGTCTTGGAATGGTAACATTTGGTCTAATTCTTGGTATCTTGAACAGTATACGTGAAGGTCTCAAAAAACATGCAATTGGTAAAATGGGCTGGTTGCTCTTTGGCTGGGGTGTAGTACTCTTTGGTCTTGCATTAATGCATCACCAGCATGTCAACCCAGTACACAGCATGACAGGAGCAGCCTACATAGGTTTGATGATAGGTGGAATCGGCTTGATGTTTGTAGGAGAAGGCCCAAGGGCAATCATGGAGTTACCCTCTATTGTTAGCCACATATTATCATACACCAGACTTATTGGAATTCTTTTGGCATCAGTTATCTTGGCTGATGTAATTGACTTTATCTTTTTTAAAACATTACATCATGGAATTCCTTTCATTGTTCTTGGAACGATGATACTCTTCATAGGTCACATATTCAATATCATAATTGGTGTCTTTGAGCCAGGTATCCAGGGAGCCAGATTAGTCTATGTCGAATTCTTTTCAAAATTCTATCATGGTAATGGAAGAGCATTCAAGCCATTTGGAACCGCAAGGAAATTTACCTATCACCAGTATGAATTACAAGCAGAAAAGAAATAATTCTAATAATATTTTAGTTCGTTGACATCCAAAGTTCTTGTGCAATATCTGCATCTTAGAACAAGTCCTGTTTTGTCAACAACATCCATGATTGGCTGTATGTCTTCATCACTATTTGTTATACAGTCTGGATTTGAACATCTAAAAATTCTCTCAATCTGATTTGGCAAAGCAACACGTCTCTTCTCAACTAACTTGTAATCTTGGATTATGTTTACCGTTGCCTTTGGAGCAATAAGTGCAAGCTTGTTTGTATCCTTGTCTTGTAAAAATTTATTTTCAACTTTTATAATGTCTTTTTTTGCAACCTTGGAGCTTGGTACATTGAGTGCAATTGTAATCACATTTCCGTCGCTACCATCTATTCCCAATGCACTTAACACTTTCAAACCTTTTCCAGATTCTATGTGATCAATAACAGTTCCATTCTTGATCCTTCTTACGATAAGATCCGACTCTGACATTGGAATAGTTTGTATACTACTCATATATAATAGTGAATTGCTAATGAGCAATTCTTTTTTCCAAAAAGATATTGTCTCAGTGAGAGATTTTGATAAACAAAAGTTTGAAACTGTTTTCCAAGCAACCGACAAAATAATTGGAATGAACCAAAATGAACGAAGGGAAATTGTGCGAGGAAAGACACTTGGATATCTATTTTTTGAACCTAGCACTAGAACCAGGCTAAGCTTTGAGGCTGCCATGGCCTCAATAGGCGGCACCTCGCTTGGAATAGCTGATGCTTCCTCATCGTCTGCAAAAAAGGGCGAAAGCCTTGCAGATACTGTCAAAATCATGTCTTTGTACTCTGATGTCCTATTCTCAGGCACCAACTTGATGGTTCTAGCAGGTTTGCAGCCGAAATATCAGAAAAACCACTGATTAATGCAGGAAGTGGTACAGAAGAGCACCCAACACAGGCAATACTTGATCTTTACACAATTAGAAAAGAAAAAAAGAAAATTGATGGCCTTAAGATAGGAATTGTCGGTGACCTAAAATATGGAAGAACAGTCTACTCGCTCTTGTATGCTCTAAGTAATTATAGTGTCGATGTAAAATTGATATCTCCTCCATCGCTTAAAATCCGTGCTGATTCAACCTATGAAATAAGAAAAAAATTACAATACACTGAAACTACTGATTTGGAAGAAAACTTGGATGACCTAGATGTCATCTATGTAACAAGAATACAAAAAGAAAGATTTGCTGATATCGAAGAATATGTCAAGGTCAAAGGTAGTTATAAAATTGGTTCAGAACTAGTAAAGAAAGTAAAAGATGATGCAATCATAATGCATCCACTACCACGTCTTGATGAAATATCGCATGAAATTGATTCTGCAAAACAAGCTAGATACTTTAAACAAGCCCAATATGGAAAAGACACACGCGCAGCGCTTTTGGCATTGATTCTAAATGAAAACGGAATCGTATAAAAAATAATTTTTACATCGTAACTAGTTTTACATTATCCATCTTCTTGTTTGTCTGAAAGTCTCGTGTCATGATACTGATCTTTTCAGCATCTCCGTGTAACAAGAAAAGTTCCATGCACTTGTTTCCATCTACTTTACTATGAAGATGAGTACCAATCAAATCTTCATGATTGTGTTTTATTCCTGTTACAACTTGCTCTGATTCTTCATCATGGACAATCATGAGTATGGCATGGATTAGTCCAGATAATGCTCCATGCTGTTTTTCTTCAGCAACTAAATTTCTTATACCTGCGCGAATAATCTCAGACCTGCCAGAAAACCCCATAGTTTTCTGTATCCTGTCCAATTCTGATAGAATCTCGTCGTTTAGAGAAATTGAGACTATAGGCATGGATACAACTGTTATTAAGTATCTTATAAGTTTAGCAGCAATAGTTATTAAGATTTTGTAAATTTATTAATAACAATGAAATAGCTTTAGTGTTGAATAAACTCAAGGCAGGAATAATTGTAGGTGTGGCAGTTGCAGTGGCAATAATTGCAGCCATAGTTTTATCAAGTTCCAATGTTTCTCCACCGGNCGAAACTCAAAGTAGCTGCATCCTTTTTCCCATTGTATGAATTTGCAAGAAATGTTGGTGGCAATAAAGCTGAAGTTTACAGTTTTCTTCCAATTGGAAATGAGCCACATTCTTGGGAGCCAAGTATCCAACAGATTGAGGAACTAAAGGGAACAAAACTTTTCATTTACAATGGAGCCGGTATGGAAGCATATCTTTCAAAATTCATGGAATCTGGAGAATTTGCAAACATGACATTTGTCAAGGCCTCTGATGGCATTACTCTATTAAAAGCAGATGCTGCAGAAGATGACAAGGAAATCTTGGCGCAGGGTGGAATGGACCCACATGTATGGAATGATCCAATATATGCAGAACAAGAAGTTACAAATATTAAAAATGCAATGAAAAAAGCAGATCCTGCAAATGCTCAATACTATGAAGATAACGCAAATGCATACATTGCAAAATTGTCTGCACTAGACAACAGCATAAAGACTGGATTGTCGCACTGTAAAAAAGATACTTTNGGAATGATCCAATATATGCAGAACAAGAAGTTACAAATATCAAAAATGCAATGCAAAAAGCTGACCCTGCAAATGCACAATATTATAACGATAACGCGAATGCATACATTGCAAAGTTATCTGCATTAGACAACGACATAAAGAGTGGACTGTCACACTGCAAAAAAGATACATTTGTATCGTTTCATAATGCCTTTAATTATTTCTCAAACAGGTATGGTGTACACGATGTCTGGATTACGGNTATGGTGTACATGATGTTTGGATTACGGGAATTGCACCAGAAGCAGATGTACCTCCACAAGATATACAAAAAGTGATCCAGATTGCAAAGGACAAGGACGTCAAAGTTATATTTTCAGAAGACTTGGTGGACCCAAGACTTGCAAATACGCTTGCAAGTGAAGTTGGTGCACAGGTAATGGTATTGAGCCCACTTGAGGGAATAAATCAAACTGAACAGCAAGAAGGAAAGACATACTTAGATAAATGGCATGAAAACTTAGACAATTTGAGGATGGCTCTAGAATGTCAGTAAATGCGTTAGATGTTGATAATGTCTCAGTAAGCCATAATGGTATTTTGGCAGTAAATAAAATTAGTTTTAGCGTTCAAGAAGGAGACCTCTTAGGAATTGTTGGACCAAATGGAGCAGGCAAAACCACCTTGTTCCGAGCAATTCTTGGATTACAAAATTATCAAGGAAAAATCAAGTTATTTGGATATGAAGGACATTCGTATACTACATTGCTTTCAATGGTAGGATATGTACCACAAAAAGTAAATTTTGAACCTAATTTTCCTGCAACTGTCTATGATGTGGTTTCAATGGGAATTTTACCCAAAAAGAAGTTGGTTAAAGGTGCTGCATTGATACAAAGTTGTGGCTGCTGCTGGAATAGGATATTTTCTACATCTAGTAAAGACCATGAAAAAATAGAAGAATCACTAAAAATTGTAGGATTGGAATCATTCAAAGACAGAAGAATTAGTGAATTATCTGGAGGAGAGCAACAGAGAGCTTTCATTGCAAAATCTCTTGTCAAAGAACCATTGTTGATGATATTAGATGAACCTGTAACTGGGGTAGACATGGATGTACAAAACAAATTCTATTCAGTGCTCAGGAAAATAAACAAAGAAAACAAGATCACTATAGTGTGGTCTTCTCATGATCTTACTGCAATTTCAGATCTTGCAACCAGAGTAGCATGTATGAATAGAGAATTATTTTTCCATGGAGAGAAGGAAGAATTTTTTGCAAACAAGGACATGCTTAAAACATATTCTGAATCAGCTATGCAGCTGCACATGCATAAACATGATATGTGATTTTGATGGTTCCTGATATCTTGTCTTATGGTTTTATGCAAAGGGGTCTTCTCACTGGTATAGTGGTCTCAATCACTTGCTCTATGATAGGATTGTTCTTGGTCTTGAAACGGTATTCTCTTTTTGGAGATGCTCTCTCACATGTTGCATTTGGTGGAATAGCACTTGGATTCTTTCTTAACATTTATCCCATCTGGACTGCATTTGCTGTTTCCGTTTCTACTGCTCTTGGTATTACAAAATTAAGAAAGAGCACCAAAATATCTGGAGATGCTGCCATAGCAGTATTGTTGTCATCAGGCTTTGCAATGGGAGTATTGCTCATTAGTGCATCCCATGGTTTTACTATTGATCTCTTCAGTTTCCTTTTTGGAAGTATCTTGTTGACAAGTGTGCAAGATGCATTACTAATTGTAGCAGTAAGTTGTGGTGTTATTGTAACACTAATTGCTATAAGAAAACCATTGATACATTTCACGTTTGACGAAGAACAAGCAAAAGTTCATGGAATACCTGTTGAAAAGCTAAACTATCTATTTGTGGCCTTGGCAGCAGTTACCGTAATTGCAACAATGAGACTAGTTGGAATATTGCTCATATCTGCACTAATAGTATTGCCAAACATAACCAGCATAATGATGGGTAAAGGATTCAAAAATACGATGCTAATTTCTATTTCCCTGTCTGTTTCAGCAGTAGTTGCAGGCATCACCCTATCCTATTACTTCAATCTGGCTCCTTCTGGAACTATAGTCATGCTGATGGTTGCAATGTTTGTTGGAACATTGATAGCAAAACATTTTGGCATGTTTTCTACAAAGTCATTAGACAAGCATAATTTGTCTATAGTTAGTTAATCTCTCATTCCACAGAACAAAATCATCATGAAATAATCTAAAACATATTTTTATACATTGGACACGATCTTACGGCAATGAAGTCAAAACCAATTGGCGCACTATTTGGTCTTTTGGCTCTAGTTGCTATTTTAGGTGTAGCACCAGCATTTGGACAGACAGCAAATGAAGTAGACATTCAAGCAGGCGCAGGATCTAGCGCAAATGCAGCATGTGTTACTACAAGTAATTGTTTCTCTCCAAATCCTATAACTGTTGCACCTGGAACAGAAGTGACATGGAAGAACGGCGACACCGTAAGTCACACAGTGACAAGCGGTAAAGTCTCCGATGACAACGCCGGTTCACTATTTGATAGTGGACTCATCAAGAAAGGCGCAGAATTCAAATTCACTTTTGCAAATGCAGGCACATTCAATTTCTTTTGCACTGTACATCCATGGATGGCAGGCCAAGTAATTGTAGGAGCAGCATCAGCTGGCGGAAATAATACAAGCGGAATGACAACATTAACTGCTAAAGCTTCTGATGGTACCGCTGTAGCAATAAGTACTAGCGGTCCAGTCAATGGACAACCACTGTCAATAGATGTATCATTTACAGATGCTAGTGGAAATAAAATACATCATCAGAACTATGCAATTTCTGTAACGCAAGATGGAAATAATGTTCTATCAAATTCAGCTGGACATACTCATACAGGTGATGATACACAAACCAGCAGTACAAATCTTTCATCTGCTGATCCGATAGATGTACAGATAACACTCAATGGTATTGGATTGCCTACAGTAGATCCTGCCACCTGGACAGGTGTTAAAGGTGAAACACTTAGCTTTACACATATTGTACCAGAATTCGGTCCAGTAGCATCAATAGTTCTGGCAATTGCTGTTATGAGCATGGTAGTGTTTGTTGCAAAAACTAGAGGAATTCCAAAATTCTAAACTTAACTCTACTTTTCTTTTTATTATGAAGCACTAGTACAAGTGGATTATAGTTGATTTTCTAAATACTGTTAACAATACTGAGAGCATATTTTAGAGAACTATCTGAGAGATTTTTATAGTAGCTCTATATCNTACGATGCTAATTTCTATTTCCCTGTCTGTTTCAGCAGTAATTTCAGGCATCACTATATCGNTAAAATCCCTAAGGGCCAGAAACAAATTTACTCGAAAGACAAAGCCAATAGTACCTTAATTCATCCTAAAATCAAATCTGATTTTGGTACATATTGTCACTGATGATTTTATTTTGATTATAGAATTTGATCATCTTTTTAAGATCTGAAGCATTACACAAAACAATGAAGTCAAAACCAATTGGCGCACTATTTGGTCTTTTGGCTCTAGTTGCTATTTTAGGTGTAGCACCAGCATTTGGACAGACAGCAAATGAAGTAGACATTCAAGCAGGCGCAGGATCTAGCGCAAATGCAGCATGTGTTACTACAAGTAATTGTTTCTCTCCAAATCCTATAACTGTTGCACCTGGAACAGAAGTGACATGGAAGAACGGCGACACCGTAAGTCACACAGTGACAAGCGGTAAAGTCTCCGATGACAACGCCGGTTCACTATTTGATAGTGGACTCATCAAGAAAGGCGCAGAATTCAAATTCACTTTTGCAAATGCAGGCACATTCAATTTCTTTTGCACTGTACATCCATGGATGGCAGGCCAAGTAATTGTAGCAGCTAGCACCACACCAAGTACAAATACAACAACTACAACACCAGCTAATACAACTGCTGTACCAGAATTCGGTCCAGTAGCATCAATAGTTCTGGCAATTGCTGTAATGAGCATGGTAGTGTTTGTTGCAAAGACTAGAGGAATTCCAAAATTCTAAACTTAACTCTACTTTTCTTTTTATTATTTTTCTAAGAACCTGGTTGAGGTTCGACTGTAGATAATGATATGGCATGATCGTCAATCAAAACTCCAACTCCTACTGAGACATCTTTTATCCTGATCACAATTTTTGCCAAGTCATCATCAGAAAGTGAGTATTGTTTTGCAAGTGCATCTTTTACTTTCTTTTCCGTGTCTGATATCTGATTTAGGCCTGATGGAATTGATATGTCAAGAGTCTTTCGCGTCATGTTGGTTGGAATCTTTCCGCTTTCATCCTGTATTATGTAAAATGAGATCTTATCCACAATTACCTCATGAGGAAGCATATCCAATGCATTTGCAGTGTAAAATGCTTGTACATCTAATACGTTGATGTCACTTGAGGAACTTGTCATGGTCATTCCACCATTAAACATTGAATCTAATGGAACATTAACGATGGTAAATCCTTCTATGAAATTTTCATTGTTATTTCCAAGTATGGCTCTGATATCATGACACGTTATGCTCTTTGATGTCTCAGAATCCATCTTGAGTAAAATAGCATTTGAACTAGGGCCATTGTTGAGCACAGAATTCCAAAAAACTTGTGTTGGGAACTTTTGTTTGTTAAATAAACTAATGTCTGTATCGTAATGACCAGGCCTTAGCGGTCCTTCTCCAGCATATATGGAACCACATTCAAACTTGGTTGTATAAGTAACACTTTTTGATCCAAAAGATGCAACAGCGTTGTTGACTGGTAGATCAGTAAAAGTAGCAACACCAGATGAGTTGTTCACCTGAATTGTTTTTTGCATCTGATCAACACTATATCCTGATGTAATTCTTGTCTGAATTATGCTGTAATTTCCATTTTTTATTCCTGACAAAGTAACTACACCATCTTTTTCTTTGTCAGTATCATCGGCAGAATTGTCTGTAATTGTATAATTTCCTGTACCTGTAAATGGATTTGGCGAGATTACAAATTGGCCCCCGCCAACTAATTTGTTATCACTTGATAGTGTAATTATCGTTAATGATGAACTCTGGGCAAATGCAGTATCTCTTGAATGATAAATTTCTGAACTTGATATCAGATATATTGCTAATATTGTGATAGATATTGCAAAAATGGATGATATTTTTGACCATCTTTTCATTTCATAATTTTATCTTGTCTTGTTAATAATTTTATGTGAAGTAACGTTGTTGCTCAAGAATTAAATAGGTTAACAGATCACTTTTCAATTAATGCAGCTTTATGTCAAGAGTATATTACCTATAGTCCTTGGCGTGTTTGTTTTGTTATCTGTAGTTCCATTTATTCCTCAACAAGCATTCGGTGACGGTTTTACTCAAGAAAATGTACAGGCAAAAATTGGTGACAGAGTTATTACAGCTTTCATTAAACTTAATCCTCCAATTATAACATCTGATAGTTCGGAAGACAAAACTCTACAGTTTAGATTCTTTGACGCAAATACCAATACCACAATAAAAAATGTCTCATTTTTCATCAATGCTACCAAGGGAGACAAAATCTTGATGCATGATTTGTTCTATACTCATTCCGGATATCTTACAATTAAATTCCAACCTGGTGACTGTCCATCAGGAATATGTACAGTGTATGGAAATCCCGACCCCGTACTGGGCGGATGGGGATCAGAGACAAACGATGTAACTGTACTTTCCCCAATACTCGCAGAAGGAGGTCTATATCATCTTCATATGGAACTTTTGGCTCTTGACTTTGCTAATACGTTGCTTGATCCATCAAATCCGCCAAAATTTGACTCCTATCTAAGTGTGGGAGATGTATCTATGCAAGATGTTACTTATCAAAATAATCCATACAATACTACACTAATTTCCTACTATGACAAAACATCAGACTTTAACTTTGATCAATCAACAAAACAATTTTCTTGGAAGATGCCATTTGATTGGAATGTAAATAGATTCCAAGACCGACCTATATTCATACATGAAGAGTTGAGAGTTCCAAAGTCATTGACAGCATTCTCAGACACTCCTACATATGCTGCAAGTGCACAAGGATATGCTCTTACTGGAAGCAGAATAATTGTTGATCCATATACAATTGGAGATTACATGATAGTCCACCTGTTCCTAAACAAACTTGACTTGGTAAACATGGCAAAAACTATTCCAAGTGGAACTTCAAGTATTGAATTCAAAGTAGCACCTGAAAAACCAAATGTACAATCATCAGCTTCTTTGTTGACCGACTTTGGAGGCTGGCATGTAAAGCTTGGATGGAATCCTAAAAACTTGGAAGCAGATTCACAAAACAATCTGAATATCAGCTTCTACGATTCATTTACAGAAAAACAGGTAGCTGGTGATGTGGATTATGATCTACAGATACTTGACAAAGATCAAAGCGTATTGTGGTCAAAGAGTGATGCCATTGCACAAAATGGCGCAGGTACTCAAACAATAAACTTGCCAGGTAATGGCATCTATGGCATTGTTATCAAGGTAAAATCAATCTTTAACAACGGTGTTCCTGATACGTCAAGAATTGGCATGGCCAGAGGAAATGTTGTCATACCTTCTACCGTAATGGATAACGACGCATTGACCCAAACTGATGGGCAGTCTGGTAATTCATCTAGCATAACACCAGATAACGCAACTGTACCAGAATTCGGTCCAGTAGCATCAATAGTTCTGGCAATTGCTGTTATGAGCATGGTAGTGTTTGTTGCAAAGACTAGAGGAATTCCAAAATTCTAAATTTTGATTTTCTTTTCTGTATAACTCACAAAATGCTATTATAGAAATTAAAGTGAATTCATTATTACATGCTACCTCTCAGAGATGAAAACCCAAAACCTGTAGGATACAGACCCTATGTTACATATTCATTAATTGCAATTAATGTTCTAGTCTTTTTTTGGGAAATAGCGGTAACTCATCAAGTCTGGGAGTTTACAAACAGACAAGCAGAAAATATGTTGTTGAGTTATGGTACTATTCCAAGTAATGTTGTACATGGTTTAGCAAATCACAACTATGGTGTATTTACTTCTATTTTCAGTTCCATGTTTCTCCATGCAGGTATAATGCACATTGGAGGCAACATGTTATTTCTTTGGATATTTGGAGATAATATCGAATACAAATTTGGAAGGGGCAAATTTCTAGCACTCTATCTTTTTTGGGGTGTTGTAGCTGACTTTTTCCATATCTTGTCAGATCCTTCAAGTCAATTGCCAGCATTGGGAGCCTCTGGTGCAATCTCTGGAGTACTTGGTGCTTATCTCATCATATTTCCAAACGCAAAAGTTGTCACACTAATGTTTCTTGGATTTTTCACCAGACTGATTAGAATTTCAGCCAAGTGGTATCTGCCGTTCTGGTTTATCTTCCAAAATGTCTTGCCAGCATTTATCGGGTCAGGTGGTTCAGGTGTTGCCTTTTTTGCACACATTGGAGGGTTTCTAATTGGATTGCTTGCCGGATACGTTTACAAAAAAACCCACAGCTCAGAGTTTACTTATGGTACACGGTATGGCTGGAAAGGTGGCGGTACCAAGTGGGGAACTTGAATCTACAAAATAACTCTTCGGTGTGATTCTAGTAAAAACTCAAGTTTGATGATTACCAAAGAATAAATCTTGTATGCCCATCTGTGATACATGCCTCTCATAACAATCTCAATGTATCCGGGCAGAACTGAAAAACAGAAAGAGGAATATGCAAAAGCCATCACAAAATCGGCAGTAGAGATTCTCAAGACAAAAGAAAGTCATGTAATCGTGGTTTTCGAAGAGAATCCAAAAGAAAATTGGTATATGGCAGGAAATCCTCTCTAAACACATTTTTATTTTATAATAATTCAAAAAACGTGTGACAAAAATTGCCGTAGTCCAAATGCGAGCTGCAACAGACAAGAAAAACAATTTAAAAAAAATTCTTCGATATATATCCCAGGCAGCACGCAGAGATGCAAAACTCTGCACTTTTCCAGAATTTATGATGTGTTACACATCATCTTCCCAGTCTGCTATAGATCTTGTAAACACTGCAGAAAAAATAAACGGAGAATTTGTTTCATCAATATCTGAAGAAGCAAAAAAAAATTCAATACAAGTTATTGGTACGTTGTATGAAAAAAGTCCAAAACCAAACAGGGTATATGACACATCTTTTCTTATAGGAAAAAATGGCAAAGTCATAACTACATACAGAAAAATTCATCTCTATGATGCACTTGGATTCAAGGAATCTTCAAAACTTTATCCAGGCTCATCAATTGTCAAACCCGTAAAAACCAGTGCGGGAAAAATGGGAATGATGATCTGCTATGATCTCAGATTTCCTGAGATGTCAAGAATGCTTGCCTCATCTGGTTCTGAAATTCTTGTAGTACCATCTGCATGGGTTAAGGGAAAAATGAAAGAAGAACACTGGATTACTATAAACAAAACAAGAGCAATTGAGAATGGATGCTATGTAATATCTCCAGATCAAGTGGGTAACATTTACTGCGGGAGAAGTCTAGTGGTTGATCCTTACGGGAAAATACTTCTTGATATGAAGAAAAAAGAAGGAATTGGAGTTGTTGATATTTCTCTTGATGAAGTAAAACAAGTAAGACAAAAACTTCCACTCTTACAAAATAGACGTACTGACGTTTACACCAATCTCAAGATTTAGTTCTGCTTGCGCATCGTATGTTAGAGCATTGTCGTGCCCACTTTTGTTTTCTAGAATATCTTTGTAAAATAATTGGCCACAAACAAATCTCGCATGAAATCTTTGTTGCACAGATCATACCTCTTTGAATCAGCGGAGATGATGCCCTGCAACCGTTGTAATAATTTGAACATCCTATGAATCGTTTTTTTGTTTGACGAGATCTTATTATGAGAAGTTTTCCTACATGACAAGCAGGACATTCCACAAGGCCATTAACAGGAGCGTTTGTCCCTAGAATTACATATTTTCGCTTCTTCTCTGACCATGAAAGATACCCATTCTTGTCATAGTACTGTTTTATCTCACTCTGAATTTTGCCGATGTTCTTCTTTGTTATCTTGACAGAATTTCTTGAATTCAGTCGCTTCTTGACAACAAGAGTAATTTGGTCTTTCAATGATACCATCTTGCTTATCGCATTAAAGAAACTACTGAAGAATTTTTATATGGAATCTGGTCAGCGAGATTTGTGGAAAAAGTCTGTCTTATTGGAGCTGGTAGTACAAAATATGGTAAATTAGAAGATAGCATTACTGATATCGCACTTCAAGCATCAGTTGATGCCATAGAAAGTGCAGGAATAGGACCAAAAGAGATCCAGGCAGGATACATTTCTAACGTGTTTGGAATTGCAGACAAGCAAGTCCACTTGGGTCCGGTCATAATGAGTAATCTCGGTATACCAGAAGTTCCATCACTTTCAATTGAATCTGCATGTGGAAGCGGTTCAGTTTCATTCAGAGAAGCATATGCAAATGTTGCAGCAGGATTCTATGATGTTGTATTGGCAACAGGTGTAGAAAAAGTAACTCATACAGGTACTGAATGGACTACAACATATTTCTCATATTGTTCTGATTTCTTTTATGAGGGAGGAGCAGGGGCTTCATTTCCTGGATTGTTTGCATCTATGGCAAGAGCATATCTTGCTGAATTCAAAGCAACAGAGGAAGATCTTGCAAGCGTTGCAGTAAAGAATCATGACAATGGACTTCTTAATCCAAAAGCACATCTAAGAAAAAAAATTACAATAGATGATGTAATGAAATCAGCAGTAGTTGCAAGTCCACTAAAGTTGTATGATTGCTGTCCATTTTCAGATGGAGGAAGCGCTGTTATATTATGTAGTGAAAAATTTGCAAAGGCACATACCAAAAACTATGTTGAAGTAATTGGATCAGGCAGGGGTGGATCACCTGCTGCACTGCAAGGAAGAGATCACATAACTACTATACCAAGTACAAGAATTGCAGCACAAGCTGCATACAAGATGGCCGGCATATCTCCCAAGGATGTTGATTTTGCAGAAGTTCATGACTGCTTTACAATTGCAGAGCTAGTTGACACTGAAGACTTGGGATTTTTCGAAAAAGGAAAAGCTGTTGAAGCTGTTAGAGAAGGAAGAACTAAACTTAATGGTGATATTTCTATCAACCCATCAGGAGGACTCAAATCAAAAGGTCACCCAATTGGTGCAACTGGAATAGGTCAAGTTGCAGAAGTTTTTGATCAATTAACTGGAAAAGCAGGTGATAGAACAGTCAAAGATGCTAAAATCGGATTAACACATAACTTTGGTGCAACAGGCGCCAGCTGTGCCGTACATATATTCAAAAGTGTATAAAATTGCTAACAAAAGAAGAGTTCTCCAACAATGCCAAATTAGGTAAGATTCCNCATATATTCAAAAGTGTATAAAATTGCTAACAAAAGAAGAATTCGCTAACAATGCCAAATTAGGTAAGGTTCTGACTAGAAAATGTACAAAATGTGGTCATCACCATCTTGTGACTACATATTTTTGTCAAAATTGCGGAAACAAAGGATTTGAGAATACCGTAGTTGATGGTAAGGGCTCCGTTGTGACTTATACAATAATCACTGTGCCTCCAGACGGATACGAAGAGTATGTTCCGTATGCTTGGGTAGTCATAAAATTAGATAATTCTGAATTGAGAATCTCTGGTTTTATGGCAGGCATAAAATCTCCTGCCGATCTTCCTCTAGGAACTAGAGTAAAAATCACAGGTTATGATCAACGTGGAATCATAATCGAAAAACAGTAAACCAAATTTACGAAACTGATTAAAAAAATTCGAAAAATCTCTTTTATAATATTTCCAATGACATTAGTTTGTAATGTCAGTCGATGTAGTTTGCGGAAGATGCGGAGCTAAAATTGCAAATATGCGTATGTTAAAATCAATAAAAGACGTAATGAGGCCGTATAACAGCAAATGTCCATCCTGTGGACATACACTTTCTCCATCCGAATTTAGTGTGGATGTACAGAAAAACTGATCTAAAAAGCTTCTTCTTACTATCAATTTAGTCAAAAATCTTAATTACCGATACCCTCTAGACAATTCCATGGAACTTAGCGAGGACTTTGGCGATCCAAAACGTGGTGGAATATTACAATCAGCATCAAAGCGTGTAAGAATGATCTTCTCTGTTATGGCAAGTCCAAACAGAATTGATATTTTACGTATACTAAACTCCAAAGGACCTCTCACTTATTCTGAATTAAAATCACTTGCCGGCTTTAAGTCTAAAAAAGAAAGTGGCAAGTTTGCATATCACTTGAGAAAATTACTAAGACAATCTCTTGTAGCCCTGAACAAATCTGAAAGGCGATATACTATTACCAATTTGGGAAAATTGGTCCTAAGTCTTGCAAGACAGATTGAGGAGCGATCTATCATTGAAAGTGGCAAGATGTACGTTAGGACTTCGCATGAATCCATAGAAGAATTCAATTCTCACAAGATCATTCAATCGTTGGTTCGAGAGGGTAGTCTCCCACTTGAGCTTGCTCAAAAAATTACCGAGGAAGTAGAGAATCGAATATACAAATTCCAAACATCATATCTTACATCCTCTCTTATACGCGAAATGGTCAACTCTGTACTCCTAGAACAAGGTCATGAAGATTACAGGCACAAACTAGCAAGATTTGGCTTACCTGGCTATGACATTCATGAGATGTTGACTAATGTAGATGGCATTCATAATGGAGTTGAAGGCCTGTTGTTTAAAACAGGACAGAATGTCTTTGGAGAATATCTCGTTTTAAATACTCTGCCTAAGGATGTGGCTGATTCTCATCTCTCAGGAGATCTTCACATTACTAATGCTGGATTGTGGTCACTTCTTCCAGATACCATATTTGTAAACATTAAGGAACTCATAGAAGAAGGAGTTGACTTGAGAGGAAAATTCCTAGGCGTAACGAGGACTTCATCACCAAGCTCATTAGATGACCTATTCACTTCCTTATCCTTACTTACTTGTCTTCTGATAAAAGAAGCATCACAAGAAATAGTGATGGATGGATTGGTTGCAGTATTACAAAAATATTCCAAGAATTTGCCTGAAATTGAAGAAAAACTTGCAAGTTGTTTTGCAAAAATATCTACAGGACCCAAATACGGAAAGAATGGAACACTTGCTTCATTTAGAATTTCTATAGGAACAGAACCAAAGATGGTTGGAACTGTTCTTCAAGCCTACAAGAAATATGTAAAGTCTACACCGCTTCCTTCGATAGGATTGATTATTGATTATGAAAAGGCCAAGATAAGCGACTATTCAGAAACTTTGGCAGATGTAATTGCCTTGGGTGGACACATTATGTTTGCTAAAGGATTAGTATCTAACAAAGGATTAGCACGAGGAGATACAAAGAATGTCGGAACGACTTCTATCAATCTAGAATCTTTATCGATCAATATGCCAAGACTTGCCTTTGAATCTAACAAAGACGAAACTTATTTCAGAGCAAGACTTGCACTGTTGATGAAACCTGCACTAGCAGCCATGTCTCTAAGAAAGAAGGAGATATCTGATCTAACAAGACGTGGTCTTAACCCAATACTTGCAAACAATACTCAATACATGCAAAAGGGATCGGTTACACTTGTTGTTAATCTGATAGGCCTCAAGGAGGCAGTTTATGGTATTCTTGGATATGAAAATAACAAGGCAGGACACGAAATCCTTGCCAAAGTGATAAACACCGCTATGGAGGTAGCCACAAAGAAAGGAAAAGAGATGGGCGACAATGTCATTGTGACCATGACTGAGAGTGATGCTGCAAGCCGTTTCTCGTCTCTTGATGGTGAAAAATATGGTAAAATGTCAATTAACAATCACGTAATGGGAGAATCGTATTCAGAAGGGGTTATTCTTGATGCCTCTGAGATGGCGGAGATGACTCCTAAGAACGAAAAGATCGTAGAATCTAATTATTTCTCAAAAATACTTAACGGCGGCCTCTTGGTCCAATTAAAGATCCCAGATGCAATGGATTCCTCAGGAATAAAGAAGGCAATAGAAAAGGCAGGTGATCTATTGGGATCTTTCAGACCTATCAAAAAAGTACCTATATGCAGTAACTGTGGTCTCAAGGAGGAAAAGATCGCTGAAAAGTGTTCTGTATGTAAGTCTCCTTACATACTAGCATAGCCTTCACACAGGAACGGCTAATAATTTAGTGAACAAAATTTTTGAATTAATTTCAGATTATATATCAAAATTTTATCAAAATTTATTTTACTGTAAGATGATCTAATACCATGGAAATCGTAACGGTGTCAACAAAATTGATCCAAAGTTTAGCTTTTGAAAATTATTTTTTGCCGCAGTGTTTAATTAACTGCCATTTGATAGGGGTAAGGGGAGTAATTTGACAGATTTTTCACAAATAGAAAATTCGATCATTCAAGTAAAGAAGCGCGATGGTCGAGTCTCGGATTTCCAAAGAGATAAAATTTCAAACGCAATCTACAAAGCACTTGTTGCTTGCGGACAATCAGATCATGGATTGGCAGACAAACTTGCTAATCATGTTCTTGCAAAACTCGTGAATCGAGGATTTTCTGGTTCTGAAGCACCAAGTGTAGAAGATGTTCAAGATATGGTCGAGTCTACTCTGATTGAAGAGGGACTTAGCGAGATCGCAAAGGCATACATCCTATACAGACACGAGCGACGAAGAGTCAGAGAAGAAAAGATGAAAGTACTTGAATCCAAGTCACTTGATAGTGTTGCAAAGAAATTTGATCTTAATTGCTTGAGAGTTCTTGCATCTAGATACCTGCTTAGAAATAACAAAGGCCAGATAACTGAAAGCCCAGGAGAAATGTTTGAAAGAGTTGCTATCTTGGTAGGCCTTGCAGATATCATTAGAGATCCATCTGTATTCCAACTTGAAGGAGGAAATACTCAAAATACAGAGGAAGCAGCACGGTACCTTGACAAACTTGATGACTTTAATTATAAATTCAAGATAGGAAAATACTATCTTAACAAATATCACTTTAGATCCCTGATAAACCACTACATAGATTTGGCAAAACATGGCCAGATGAAAGTCAGCTTTAGAGAATTGTTGACTATGTTAGCTGCAAACAAGTTTGAGCAATATACTGAACGAATCAAAGAAGGTGCTGATCTTATGGTTGCACAAGACTTTCTACCTAACTCACCAACTATGATGAATGCTGGTGCACGATTAGGCCAGCTTTCTGCATGCTTTGTGCTTGCAATGGAAGATGATATGGAAAAGATCATGAAATCATCATCAGACGCAGCATTGATATTCAAATCAGGAGGCGGAGTTGGAATCAACTATTCAGATTTGAGACAAGAAGGAGATATGGTGGCATCCACATCTGGAGTAGCCTCAGGTCCTGTCTCTTTTATGAACATCATTAACACAGTTACTGAAGTAGTAAAACAAGGCGGTAAACGAAGGGGTGCAAATATGGGAATCATAGAGGCATGGCATCCAGATATTGAAAAATTCATCACTGCAAAAACAAAACCAGGTGTTCTAGAGAACTTTAACGTAAGTGTAGGAGTTTGGGAAGACTTTTGGGAAGCACTAGTTAACTCAGCAGATGGAAAATTCACTCTTAGACATCCAAAAGACAAAGCTCCTGTGAGAGAAATAAATGCACATCACTTGATTGACTTGATTGCACTTTCTGCATGGAAGAGTGGTGAACCAGGATTGATCTTCTTTGATATCATAAACAAATACAATGTTTTTGCAAAAGCAAGAGGTCACCCAATACGAGCAACAAATCCATGTGGAGAACAAAGTCTCTATCCATACGAATCCTGCAATCTTGGATCGATCAATCTATCTAATTATGTCAAGAGAAAAGCAGATGGTCAATACGAATTTGACTGGCAACGATATGAAGAAACCATACGAAAGACAACAAGATTCCTTGACAACGTAATAGATGTTAATACATATCCAATTCCAGAAATTGACAAGGCATCAAAAGATTCTAGAAGAATTGGACTTGGAGTAATGGGAGTTGCAGATCTCTTGTTCAAATTACGAATTCCATACAACTCACAAGAAGGATATGAGTTCCAAGAGAAGCTTGCTGAAGCATTGACATACTATTCCATGGAAGAAAGTGTTGCACTTGCAAAGACACGAGGATCATTCCCACTATGCTCAAAAACAGAATATCCAGAAGGTAAAATTCCTGTTGCTGGATATTATGAGAAACCAAAGAGTGCCCGTACATATGACTGGGATGCTCTAATTGCCAAGATTCAGAAGCATGGTATCAGAAACGTTCTGACAACAACGGTTGCTCCGACTGGTACACTGTCAATGATATCTGACTGTTCAAACGGAATGGAGCCAATGTTTGCTCTAGTCTTTGAAAAGAGAGTTACAGTAGGTAGATTCTTCTACACTAACAAAATCTTTGAAGCAGTACTAAAAGAACATGGGTTATACACCGATCAAATTCTTGAAAAGATTGCAAACAATTATGGTTCAGTAAAAGGAATCGCTGAAATTCCAGAATGGATGCAAAAGATATTTGTCACAGCAATGGACATTCACTGGGCAGATCACTTGATGGCTCAAGGAGTATGGCAGCGCTGGATAGGTAATGCTATTGCAAAGACAATCAATATGCCAAATGACGTATCATCTGATGATGTAAAAGCTGCATATCTGCTTGCACATGATCTTGGTCTAAAAGGAATCACTGTATTCCGTGATGGCTCAAGACATGAACAAGTATTGCATATGACTGGAAACAATGTTCAAAAGAACTTCCAAGTAAGCCCAAGTGGTTATGTCACGGACTATATCTCAAAGAATGTCACAAACGCATATCTGAAAACTGAGATAGAAAGAGCACTTCAAATAAAAATTCCAGATAATCTGCAATCTACTCCGGCACCAGCACTTACTCCAGAACAAATGGAAGAAAGATTGTGTCCTACATGCAAAAACAACTTGGTATTTGCAGAGGGATGCAGTGTGTGCATAGAATGCGGATATAGCGGCTGTACATCTGGTTAGGATTTTTTTCCTAAATCAAAACTCTTTTAGTATCTCCAATTCTTGAGGGTATTGTTGAATAAGAAGCTCATTGGTGTTGCCATTGGAGCAGGAATTGCAATAACAATTGCAATAATTTTCTTTGTAATTCCACAATTACAAACTGGACCTGGACCAATTTCAGTTGGACCAATAAATTCTTCACATAATCCAAAACTCGGTCTTGTTATCATGCCTCCTACTCAAACACCAACACTTCAAGAGATCAAAAATGCATATGCTCAAGCAGCATCAACAGGAATTGGAAGGAGCAATGTCTATCTCTCTTGGCCTCTCATGGAACCAAAACAAGGAGCCTACAATTGGAGCTACTCTGATATTCTAATGGGGTTAAATCGTGAACAGGGCCTCAATGTCACACTTTACTTTTCTGTAGTCAACAACCAAATTCTAGGTCCATTTCCTACTTGGATGGGAAAACCACATCTTGATCAAAAACTTCAGGATCAAACAGTAACTACTCTTGATGCCATACTCTCAAGGTATTACATAGTAGATTATGTGATAATTGGCGGTAGTGTAGACAATTACTTTAGAGATAATCCTAATGAAATTCCACAATACGTGGATTTCTTCAATGGCGTATATGAAAAATTAAAAGTAAAGCATCCAAATGTCAAATTTGGAAACTGGTTTTCACTAAATGACATCATAAATCACAGCCAAGGTGATATTGTAGGAAAACTAAACCAAGGTGATTTTGTTGCATATTCTTATGCACCTGTAGACTTGTTATATTATCAAAGTACTAGTACCGATAAGGCTAGTGCTAATTTGCAAAAGATGATTGATTTTGCACAAGGCAAGAAAATAGCATTAATGGAGATTGGTTGGAGTACTGACCCGTCTCTTAATGGAACAAAGGAAGACCAACAAAAGTTTGTAAAAACAGTCTATGACTTTTACAAAAAGAATCAATCTGATTTTGAGTTTCTAACTTGGTACCGACAATATGATAGACCTGTTGATACCTGTTACAACTCACTAAACCAAGAGAGTAATTCAATATTTGGCAACAATGTGGTCTTGAATAATACTGCAGCATATCTATGTGGTACAGGTCTATTTGATATCAACAAAAACCCAAAACCTGCATGGGATGAACTAAAGAATCAGATACAATCTGTGCCTAACTCTTAATTATATAACTACGACCTTCTTTCTTGTTGAAGTATGTCCTGCTTTTTAGTCTAGTATTGATTGTAAATATTGTTCCTGCATATGCATTATACGAACCTCCAACAAGCGAAGAAAAAACCATCTTTGATCAGTTACTTGTCCAATTTGAGACAGTAAATGCACCAAAACAAGATGTATCTGATGTGATTGAAACGTTTCAAAAACAGATGATAATCACTTTTTCTTGTAACTTACATGATACCAATAATCAAGTTATAACAAATGTAAAAACTAGTTTGGCAAAGTTTGATGAAAATACAGTTCATCAAGATCTAGTTACGGGAGGCTCCTACACGTGGCATTGCTCTCAAACCACTCAAGATGGAAAGATTTCTCTAGATTGCAATAACGAACTTCGAATTAATCCAAAGGTAATATCAAATGATACCCAAACAGATCCGCGATTGCACAATATTGAAAATTTGGTCATACTATACCATGAACTGCTTCATGGTCAACTCATGATTAATGCCATAAAGGGTTCATCAATATGGCAACAGGAGGCATGTAACCTACAACCTGAAGGGAATATTGATTATTCTTTTGCTGACCCTGATCATAAAATAATAAACTATCTGCAAACACAATTTGCATCTGATCTTGTTGATAAAGCCGGAGGAAAAATGATTACAAAAGAAATCTCTTCTGACCAGACAAACAATGGAACATTTACTATCAAAGTTTTTAGCTTTACAGACTATCCTGCATTTGGAAATAGCTCAAAAATTACTTTAAGAACAAATAACATCTCTGAAAATTCATTCTTTCAAGTAAAAAATGATGTATTTCTAAGCGGCTATTTGAAAGATAACACAAAGCCTGGAATTGTGTGGGCCTATATTTTTAACAGTGAAAAAACGCAGAATATGACGCATGAATCTATGCCTATCTGGATAAAGAGAGTTGCAGGGTTGTGGTCAAG
>NZ_RCMC01000037.1:0-29229 GCF_011319475.1 Candidatus Nitrosotalea sp. FS | reverse complement strand
GCCGGGATTTGAACCCGGGTAACGGGCTTGGAAGGCCAGTGTACTAACCAAACTATACTACGACCGCTCACTGTGCCAATCTTGGACCTACATAATAATTCTTTTTTCGCACTCATAGAGTACACGTGAAATTATGATGTGAGCTTCAAGTGGATTTTTGTCTACAGCTATTGTCTTGTCAAAATATTCTTTATTCTTATCAAAAAATTGACCTTTTGAAAATCCTCCTATTACAAGACAAGTGTTGTTGTCTACCTCTTCAGCTAATTTTTGATAAGAGCTTTTGACACCTTTGCTTGAAAGTGCAATCGTCTGTTCTGGGTCAATTTTTCTAATTAGATCTCCCAAACTCATGTCCTTTATTGTAAGAAGTGTGTTGTTGTTCTCTTTGATCTCTTTGGTGGCATACAGTTTTTCAACAAGTCCTGTGAATCTATGATATGATTTTGGCAATCTTACATTTTTGCCCACAGAAATAACTTTGTCATCAATGGTATGAACAAACACATTCAGCTTGTCTTCAAAATAGAGAGGAATGCTACAAGCTTCAAGGAGTGAAAAATGAACAAGATCAGGCCTTCCTCTTTTTATCTCGTTCTTGATTCCCTTCATTGCGGCAAAATGCCATGAGACGTCAAGCAAAATTTCAGACGGTTTTTTGTTAAATCTTCTGGCAGACGCTGTAACAGAATTGTGTCTATGCATCTCTTTAGGTACTAATTCTAAAGCAGATTCTGCTATTACAAGCGAGAGCAAGATTGTATTTTAAGGGTGGGAATTATTAAACAACATGAAACCTGCAATTAAGGATCTCTTGATAGAACGAATGCAAATTCTAATTAAAAATGCCATGTCAAACGCAAGATCTAATCCTGAATTGGCAGAAAGGCAAGCAACACTTGCCAAGAGACTTTGTACGAAATACCGTATTAGAATGCCCTATGAATTGCGGGCAAATTACTGCAAAAAATGTAAAAAATTCATAATGCCAGGATTTACAGCGCGAGTGAGAATAGGAAGAAGCAATGTAAAATCAATACGCATTACATGCAGTTTTTGTAATCACACATATAGAAAGATAATTAAAAAACAAATTCTATAGGTCAATGATTTATAAGACGAACTTTGAATTTTGGTTTTTATGGCAAAGGCATACGATGTACCAGCGGATTTACTGATCGGTAGATTAACTGAGACTCTAAAGAAAGAAGATATCGTACAGCCAAGCTGGATTCCATTTGTTAAAACTGGTGCTCATGCAGTAAAACCTCCGCAACAAAGTGATTGGTATTACACAAGATGTGCATCTCTTCTAAGAAAAATTTACTTGCACGGACCTATCGGAATAAATGATTTGAGATCAATGTATGGTGGCACAAAACCTGTTGGTTATGGAGGAGCACACCACAGAGATGCTGGTGGCGCAATAATCAGAACTGCAGTACATGGCTTAGAAAAATTGGGTTATTTGGATAAGGTTGAAGGAAAAGGTAGAACAATATCTCATGAAGGCATGAAAAAACTTGATAGACTGTCAACTGAGATCTTGAATGAATTAATCACAAAGAATCCAAATCTAAAGAAATATTCCTAGTAGTATCATGAGCTCTCATAATTCAAGTGATGATAGAAATCCAAGCGATGCAGAAGTTTCTGCTTTAAAGGAAAATGCACTAAAGACCCTTCTTACCGCTGAAGCAAGACTGAGACTGAACAATGTTAGATTGGTTAAACCTGATCTTGCGGCAATGGTTGAAAACTATCTTTTAGGATTGGCATCTCAAGGAAGGTTAAATTCGCAAATTTCTGATGATCAGCTAAAGCAAATTTTGCTGTCTACACAACAACCCAAAAGAGACTTCAAGATTAACCGCAAGTAGATCTCTCTAGGGAAAATATATTAGGGGTAAATTGGTCGATTACAAATATGAAAGCAGTTGTTTATGACAAATATGCTCCAAATGACGATTACAAATCCATCCTAAGTGTAAAAGAAATCCCTGATCCAAAACCAAAACCAAATGAAGTTGTTTTCCGTGTCAAGGCAGCAGCCCTAAACTATAACGATATCTGGGGAATGAGAGGACAGCCAGTTGCTGTACCATTACCACATGTCTCAGGTTCTGATGCAGCAGGTGAGGTTATTGCAGTAGGAGAAGACGTTACAAATTTCAAAGTTGGCGATAGAGTTGTTTCACATTCAAACATGTCATGCAGAGTATGTGATGCATGTACTGACGGACGTGAATATGATTGCACAAAAAGAACCATCTGGGGATTCCAAACAGGACCTACATGGGGTGCATTCTCTGAAATCACGCACTTGCCTGAAGTCAATGTTGCAAAAATTCCAGAAGGCGTAAGCTTTGATGAAGCTGCAGCAGCTTCTATGACATTACTTACATCATGGCACATGCTTGTAGGAAGAGCAAGAATTCGTCCTGGACAAACAGTCCTTATCATGGGTGGAGGTTCTGGTGTGGGAAGCTTTGGAATTCAGATTGCAAAATTATACAACTGTAATGTTATTGCTACAGGAAGTCCAGACAAACTAGACAAACTAAAAGAACTTGGAGCAGATCACGCAGTTGATCACAGAAAACCAGATTGGGCTAAAGAAGTAAGACAACTTGCAAAACCACTAGGTGGAATTGACGTATCATTTGATCACATAGGTCAAACACACTGGAATGATCAACTTACCTTACTAAAATACGGAGGAACACTGGTAACATGTGGTGCAACAACAGGATACGATGCAAAGACCGACCTGAGACACATCTTCTTCAAAGGAACTAACATCTTGGGTTCCACACAAGGAACAAAGGCAGAGCTAGAACAAGGATTGTATTGGATGGGCAAAAAGAAAATTAAATCTATCATAGATTCCGTGTACAGTTTTGAAAATGCTGCTGAAGCACATACTAAGATGCTCACTGGTAAAGGACTAGTCGGCAAAATCTTACTCAAACCATAAACTCTTTCTATTTATGGCAAGACTCTTACGTAGTCTTTTGTTTGTTCCCGGAAATAACAGTCGCTTTCTAGAAAAAGCAAAATCTCTTCAGGCAGACATTGTATGTTTTGATCTGGAAGATTCTGTTCCTCTAGTAGAAAAAAGATCTGCACGAAATCTAATAAAAAATGCATTAAAAAATAGATCACAGTATCACTCCGAAATTTATGTCAGAACCAATTCTCCAGTATCTGGACTGATACCTGATGATTTACTCGAAATTATTCAGAAAGGTGTTGATGGCATAGTGATTCCCAAAGTAAATACTGTAAGTGAAATAAAAAAAATCGAAAAAATCATGTTGAGGTTAGAAAAAAAGCGCAAGCTAAAACCCATAGAAGTCATAGCATCAATAGAATCTACAGAAGGTGTTGTGAATGCATATGCCATTGCATCATGTAGTAAAAGAATCTCCGCTTTGGTTTTCGGTGTATTTGATCTACTAAATGACTTGGGTGTAGAATATACAAAAAAACCGGAAGGAGCTGCATACTCACGAGCTAAAATTCCAGTAGATGCAAGAGCCGCAGGAAAATATGCAATTGATGCAATATGGCAAGACCTTGATGATATATTAGGATTAGAACAAGATTCGCTTGTTGCCAAAAATCTTGGATATGTTGGCAAAAGCATCATTCACCCAAATCAAGTTGATGTTGTTCACAAAGTGTTCTATCCTACTAGCGCTGAGATGGAATGGGCAAAAAAAGTTGTGAGTGCATATGATATGGCCAAGAAGAACAAGAAAGGAGCAACCACGGTTAATGGAAAAATGATTGATGAGGTGCATTACAAGAGAGCCATATCTCTACTGAATTCTGCCAAATAATGATGTGTTTGACTCGATTCTACTTTTATCTGATAAACATAAATCATCTTGATGTAAATAATAACTCATCATGTTTACTGGAATAATTGAAGGCCTGGGCAGTATTGTAATGTTTGACAAAAAAACAAGTAACCGTAGTGCCGCAAAAATGAAAATCAAACTTGATAAAATTGCAAAAGGCCTCAAAGTAGGAGATAGTGTTTCAATAAATGGCGTATGTCTTACTGCAGTAAATATCTCAAAAGGAATTACAGAGTTTGAAATGATTGGCGAGACAATAAAGAAAACTAATCTAGGATCCTTAGAACGTGGAGATCGAGTGAACATTGAAAGAAGTCTAAAAGTTGGTGAACGACTTGAAGGACACTTTGTACTGGGACATGTTGATGGTGTTGGCATTATATCAAAGATTGAAAAACAGACCAATCAAATACAAATCTGGATAAAAATTCCAAAAGAATTATCAAAACATGTTATCAAAAAAGGTTCGATAACAGTTGATGGTATCAGTTTAACAATTGTTGATAAATTAAAAGATCAATTCTCTGTTTCAATAATACCGCATACAATGCAAGTAACTAATCTTGGTTACAAAAAAATTGGCGATAAAGTTAATATTGAAACCGATATACTCGGAAAATATATTTTATCTGAAGATTAACCTATTACCACTATTTTGGTAATTACCAATTTTCTAGTAAGATTTATAACAATAATGAAAAGCTGATCATGTATATGTCCTTAGAAGAAGCACTTTCATCACTTAGGAAGGGCGATTTCATTTTGCTTCATGATGGAAATAAGCGTGAGAACGAGGTAGATATGGTAGTTGCAGCAGAATTTGTGACTCCTGAACATATAGCCCGTATGCGCAAGGATGCAGGAGGGTTGATTTGCATGTCAATTAACCATGAACTTGCATCAAATTTTGGATTAAACTTTATGCATGAGATTCTTTTCAATTCTCAAAACTTTGATGCAGGCTTGAAGAAGATGGTAATTGGTACTGCTCCTTATGGAGATCGACCATCATTTTCAATTTCAATTAACCATAAAAATACATTCACTGGAATAACAGATAAAGAAAGAGCATTTACAATTTCTCAGATGGCAGAATTGTACAAAAATAAAAATATTGACAAAAAAGAAATATTCAATTCTAATTTCAAGACACCTGGCCACATTCCATTGCTTATTGCTTCAGAAGGATTATTATCAAAGAGATTAGGACATACTGAAATGTCTATTTATCTAATGAAACTTGCAGGACTTTCACCAGTTACCGCAATCTGTGAAATGTTAGACTCGCAAACATATGCTGCATTGTCTACGGAAAAGGCAAAAAAATATGCAAAAGATAATGCCATACCATATTTTGATGGTACTGAGCTTGTCAAATTCGCCAAGGAGCATTGATCTTGAATATAGCAATTGTTGTTGCCGAATTTAATAGTGAAATTACTTTTAAAATGCTTGACATTGCTATAGAAAAGGCAAAAGCACTAAAAATAAATGTAAAATACACAAGTAAAGTTCCAGGCGTATTTGATATGCCTCTGTTGATTGATACCTTGTTGCAAAAAAAAGATGTTGATGCTGTAGTGACCCTTGGAGCAGTAATCAAAGGTCAGACAAAACATGATGAACTCATTTCACATGTAACTGCAAAAGCATTAGCAGATCTCTCAATAAAGCACCAAAAACCAGTGACACTGGGAATAACAGGGCCTGGAATGAGTGATAGACAGGCACATCAACGAATACGACCAGTAGCTGAGAGAGCCATTGAGGCTGCAAAGAGACTGTCTGAAGAACTGGAAAAAATTAGAAAATGATTCAACTGACCATAATCAAGATAACCGGATATGGACCATGGACTCTGACTCTTGGTAGCGATAGAGAACATAGGCTCCAGATGCTCCAAGCGTCATTATACCAAGAAATCCAAAACTTGTTTTCACAAAAAAATTGCCTTGCATTTCCTAATAGATTTGATGAAATCTTTGTAATAACTAATGGTCTCTCAGTTGATGATCATATTGAAATTCAAAAACACCTGATGAAATCCTTTGAATTGGGTTTATCCATGTCTATTGGACAAGGCAAAACTCCATTTGAAGCAAGCTCAAATGCTGACAAGGCAAGAAGATCTAACGCAACCCTGAGCAAGGATCATAATATCTTTGGATTACCATTGGGCGAAGATGCAGATTTAGTTCAGATTATACACATGGATGTGGATGGTTCTACATCAGTTTCTGCAAAAAAATCACCTTATGAAGTATCTTCACTGATTATCAAACTATATTCTGAAATGTCAGAGTTTTTCCTCAAAAGAAATTCTCTTGCATTTTTCATGGGCGGAGACAACTTTATGATATTAAGTTCTGATGCCAACAAAGATGAAATAACAAAGTTTCTTGAAATTGTAAAACAAAAATATGATATCTCATTTAACTGCGGAATTGGAACTGCAAAAACAGGAAGAGATGCAGCAAAATTGGCTACTCAATCACTAGATAAGATCCGTGAGCTTAGAGACTCTGGAAAAAAAGATACCAGAATTCTTGAGATAACATGCTGATAAGAAATATCAGCCTGCTATATGGTAAAGAACTAGATTATATCCAAAGTACTAGTGTGAGAATTTCTGGAAAGCACATAGGGCAAATAGGGACAAAACTCTCTCCCNTGGTAAAGAGCTAGATTATATCCACAGCACTAGTGTGAGAATTTCTGGAAAGCATATAGGACAAATAGGGACAAAACTCTTGCCACAAAAAAATGAGGTTACACTTGACGGTGAAGGCCTCTTAATGATGCCTGGACTAGTCAACTCTCATACACACATTGGGGATTCTATAGCCAAGGACATAGGAATAGATTCAGGCGTTGAGGAAAAGATACACCCAGTTAGTGGGTTTAAGCAAAAGATTCTCAAAAATTCTGATAAACATCACTTGGCAAGTTTTGTGAAAAATTCTTGTATCTCAATGATTAGAAAAGGAATAACATCGTTCATAGATTTTCGAGAAGGAGGCAGTGAAGGAATTAACCTATTAAAAAATGCCACATTGGGTATCCCAATAAGGCCTGTCATTCTTGGAAGAATTGAATATTATCAAGATTTAAGATCCATCAAGAATAACACACCAATTCCACAATTTCACAAATCCTCACTTCAAAACTTTCTACTGAACTGTGATGGGCTTGGTATTAGTGGTCCAAATGAGTTTAGCGATTCTGCATTACAATACTTTGCAAAGACTAGGAAAATTCGTGCTATCCACTCTGCAGAGACTGAAGAAAGTAACAAGATATCAAAAAAGATATCTGGAAAAACTGAGACTCAGCGAGCCCTACTTGCAAAACCAAATTTCTTGGTCCATATGACTTATGCCTCAAAAAAAGATCTTGTACTTGCAATAAAAAATAGAGCAAGTATAGTTGTATGTCCAAGAGCAAATGGATCTCTTGCAGAAGGCATTCCTGATGTAGATGTTATGCTTGATGCAGGCTGTAACATTGCTATTGGAACTGACAATGTCATGATAAATTCGCCTGACATGTTCAGGGAAATGGATTATCTTTGGAAAGTTTCAATGGCCATGAAAAAGAAAAGATTAGTCCAAAAGATATACTCAAGATGGCTACCACAAATGCTTCAAAACTTTTGGGTGGAAAAATTGGAATTATTCAAAATGGTAACATGGCAGATTGCATATTCATTGAAAAACATGCAATTGATCTAGAGCCAATGCACAATCCTCACGCATCAATAGTGCATAGGGCTTCAGAAAATACCATAAAAGCAGTGATGTATGAGGGAAAACTAGTGCATGGAAAAATCTAGGCCCTATGTGATACTCAGTGCTGCCATCAGCATTGATGGAAAGATAGCTACACGTACTGGAAGGTCTAACCTCTCATCAAAAAAAGACTTGGTACGAGTCCATACTCTTCGGAAAAGTGTTGATGCCATATTGGTAGGAAAAAATACTGTCAATGTAGACAATCCATCACTTACTGTCAGGCATGTAAAAGGAAAAAACCCAATTCGTATAATTCTTGATCCAAACGGTAGCTTATCTCTAAAATCAAAAGTGATCAGAACAGCAAAAAAAACACCTACCATACTTGTTGTATCAGAAAATACTAAAAACATGGAAAAGTTTGTTGCAAAAGGAGCCCAAGTAATCAGATGTGGAAAGAAAAAAATCAACATAAAGAAACTAATGCAGATACTTGATAAAAGAGACATCAAAAGAATTGTTGTTGAAGGTGGAGGTACAACCAACTGGTATTTTTTCAAAGAAAAACTAGTGGATGAAATTATAATTACTGTTACACCATATGTTCTAGGAGGAAATACTGCAATTTCTCTAGTTGAAGGTATTGGATTTGAAAATGTATCAAACTCTTTTAAATTAAAAAAGATCAAGAAAATACAAAATGAACTAGTTTTACACTATGTGTCCTAGTGTTTTAGATCATCACGTAACTGATCTATTTTTCCCTGCAAAGCCTTTTTGAGTTTTTCATTTTTTGAAAGATTTACCAATTTTCCACAGGTAGGACATTTGAAGGATAAATCCAGGGCCTTTTCAAAGGTCAATTTCTGGCAGTCTTCATTTCCGCAATGGTAAAAATCAGCCGAGTTTTCATAGTCTACTCTTTGCTGTAGTCTTTCTACAATCTTCTTCTTTTGATTCTCAATAAAATTATCGACTTCATCCTTTCTTGCTCTCCATCTGTAGACAAACCATCCCTTCTTTTCGTCCTTTACTCTAATGCCTGTTATCAGAGCTTTACCAAAAAGATCATACAGTACCTTTCTTACTATGTTAATTCTAAGTCCAGTCGAACTTGCTATTTCCTCATCTGTAGCATCTTCCGTATTGAGGAGAGAACGAGCAACTTTTAGGTACTCATCTCCGCCAATCAAGGCAGCAATTTTTACAAAAGGATCCTCATGCTCAACTGACATTATACTCTTCTTTCCTAATCTCTATATTTAATCAAATGGTTTTAACCTGTTTTTATATAATTAGTTCAATTGGCAGTTTTATCTATTACATTTTTTCCCTTTTTTGTTGGGATTATTTCACGTTCTCCATCTGAATATTTTTTCTGAAGGTATTGTCCTTGTAAAATTCTATCAAGCAATATCGCAAGTGCTGATATCTCTGAATGCGGTTGATTTCCAATTGCGATGTTATAGTCTGCCATGTCATATACTTCCCTTGGAACCTTTTCTGCACCAACCACAATCAAAATTTTTTCTTCTTTTTTTACTTGATCCTGTATGTCATTAACATTTTCACCATACATTGTTAAATGGACTATCTTGAACAGATCCTTCTTTTTTGATTTTATGACATCCTTCCAATTTTCAATGATCTCTACTTTGAAATCACTGCCCCACATCTTGTTTACCTTGGATACGGTCTCTTTTATCTCTGGATTTGCATCATACATGTATATCTTTGATGCCCCAAATGCCCTTGATACAAGAGTTACGTGAGTAGTTACTCTGTCATCTCTAACAAGTCTTGTACCTATGCGTAAAACTTCAATCTTCATAATTTATTTTAATTTCTGGTCTTTGTATTTCCTTTTTTTCCTCTGTTACTGGCGAATTGTCTAATGCTTGGTATATCAGAGTCTTTAATTGTGTAATGTTGAATCCAGTTGAAGATGATACTGCTAACCATTTTTTATTATTTGTCAAGTCTAGTTGATTTGCCCTCTCAATCACCTCTTCTTTTGAAACCAAATCTGATTTATTTAGAACAAAGATCATCTTGTCTTTACTTACTCCAATCTCATCTAAGGTAGAAATACAACTCTTGAATTTCTTTCTTAATTCCAATATTGTATCACTAACATCGATGACAACTATTACAACGTCTGTGTAGACAAGCTCCTCAAGAGTTGACTTGAACGCTTGAACCATGTATGCAGGTAATCTACTTATGAAGCCTACCGTATCTGAAATCAAAACCTCAGAATTTTTTAGAGTGATCTTTCGTGTGGTTGTAGAGAGTGTAGTGAAGAGTTTTGGGCTTTCTTCTTTTTCTTCACCAGTTAGTACGTTGAAAAGTGTAGTCTTTCCTGCTGATGTATATCCAGCAAGAGAGATTGTCTTGAACCCGAATCTCTTTCTTGCTTGTCTGTGAAGCGCACGTTGCGTTGATGATTTTGCTAGCTTTGATTTTACACCATTCATTCTATTTTTAATATCGTTAAAGTAAACATCAACTTCGAATTTTCCTATCCCCATAAATCCTGGTTGTTCTCCCATCTTTGCAAGTCTGACTTTTTCTTTGGCCCTTGACATCTCATATCGTAGCTGAGCCATCTTGACTTGCAGGGTGGATTCTGAACTCTTTGCCCTTCGTTCAAAGATCTGAAGAATTAGAGCCTCTCTGTCAAGTATGTTCATTTTCAGAGTAGAGGCCAAATTGTAATTCTGACTTGGCTTGAGTATCTCGTCAAAGATTATGACATCGGGTTTGATAGAAGACAACATCTCCTTTAATTCGTCTACCTTGCCTTCTCCCAGTCCGTATTTTGATTTGTTCAGAATTCTATGTTGTATTATCTTGCGAACTTCATATCCTGCAGCATCACACAAGCCTAATGCCTCTTTTAGAGAGTCTTCCTTATCATATGTAATCAGGATTGCAGAATCTTTCAACATCTTACTGCCATCCTTCGATATCTTATTGCTTTCGCAGAGTTTTTTCTATTGTCACATCTAGGACTATCTCTGCTATGTCACTTGCATATTCTGATATCCTTCGTATGTTTTCGCTCATTCTTCTAACTCTGTAGACTTCTTCAGTATCCCTCAATGTCTTCAGACCATCCTGAACCTTTTTTTCATATTTTGAAATTTCAGCAGTTTTTTGTACTGTTCGTTCTGCCTCGTTAGAATCCTTCTTGAATAGAGATAGACAGGCTTCATCCAATACAGACAAGGTAAATGTATTCATGTCATGTATTGGGTCCAGTATGTTTTTCTTGATGGGTTTTTTGTATTCTAGCAAGTCTCTTGCAATGTCTGTTGCGTGATCTCCTACGCGTTCGATATTTTTTACTATTAGTCTATAGCCCAAACAATGGTACGGGCTTTCTATTCCCATTTCATTTAACATGTGTTCATTTTGTATTGCTATCTTGAGTTGTCTCATTATGTAAAAACTGAATCTGTCTACTTCGTCATCACTGTTTATGACCTCTTTTGCAAGTTCAATATTTCCTTCTTCTTGAGCAAGTAATGCATCGTTTTGCATTGATTTTGCTATTATCAGCATTCTTTTTAGCGCACCATCAACTGAAAGCTCAAACAGATTGATGAGTACCTGGATAGTTATGCCTTCAGTAGAATCTGCAGTAATCTCGGTTCCCATCAAGATTCCCTTTACTGCGTCTTTGATGGAATTTCTCTGAGATGGCTTTAGTCTTCCAACCTTTGATCTTACGTTTATGATAGTAAATCCAAGAAGATAAAGTGAAATTAGTTTTCTAACAATTGTCGAGTCTTCTTCTTCTGGTTTGATTTCAATCGTTGCCTCTTCTGTACCTACAGATTTGTTATGATGTTTTAATGGAACGATTTGTAAATTAGAAATTCCTTGTCTTACTACTGCTACTTGGTCTCCTTGCTTGAGACCCATGTCGGTAATCCATTGTTTTGGAAGTGAAACGATATACGATGATTTTCCTGTAAACTGTATCTTTCGCATTTCTTCATTTGTTCCCATGTTACATGGGTTGTGAATTATTCTATATAGTTGTTAGGGCCTACTATATAGGTCACTTCTATTGCAAAAATAATTAACATGGATAAATCACCATAATTCTGTGGATTCGATTCTTAAAATCAAGTATACGTTGGACGCACTTTTCGGTCAGGGAGTGTCAAGATATCTACCAAAGGATGTAGTTATCACCTATTCAAAAAATACAGGCAGAATAAAACACGTACATCAAAATGATCACCTTCTTTGTACTCTGCGAACTGATGGCGGTCTTGCAATAACACCATATTTTGCCCAGATTCTTTTGAAAAGTAAAAAATTCAGAGAAAATTGCCTTGAAATTGATGATGAATCCAAGGCGTTTGTTCAAGAAGGCAGCTCGGTCTTTTGTAAGCATGTAACCTGGTGTGGAAAAAGCATACTGATAGGCTCAGATGTAACGGTATTACATGGTGGCAAAGTAATTGCAGTCGGTAAAGCAGTATTGTCTACAAGAATGATAAAGTCATTTAAAAAAGGAGTAGCAATAAAGATCAGAGATAGTTTAAAAAGTACAAACAGCGGAGTATGAATATACCATGATGCGTGGCGGAAACCGCGAAATGCGGAGAATGTTGGACAAGATGGGCCTTGAGATGAAGGATGTCCAAAATGTACAAGAGGTCATAATTAAGACAGATACAAAAGAGATCATAATTGCAAAACCCTCCGTCACAGAAATGAAGGCAAAGGATAATTCCATTTTTCAGATAATCGCCGAAAGCTACGAAGAACGAGAACTTGAGGTGCCTATCTTCAGTCAAGAGGATATAATGCTTGTAGCACAACAGGCCAATGTATCCAATGATGAGGCAACCCAGGCGTTAACTGAAGCAAAGGGAGACCTTGCAAGAGCAATATTGCTATTGACAACTAAATGAAATTTGTTGATCAAAAACAACACACAAACAATCTTTAAATTTTCTCGATGGTAATGTCAATCATATCATACCCACCACAAAACAATATCGCAGTGGCAACGGTATCAGGCAGATCATATTTTAAATTCATAAACATCTTAAGACGACTTGAACTAAATTACGATTCCATACTGCCTGAAGAAATAACAAGTTCAGACAAGAGACTGATTCTAACTACCATGCGGGAATCTTCTAAAATACCTACTAATCTGGTTCTTTTAGATGATGAATTCAATTATCATCCTACTATTATACGAGCAAAAATAGTTGAAAAGCTACACTCTGGAATTAACAATAATTCTCTGGTAATTGGAATTGATCCTGGCAGCAGAACTGGATTGTCCGTTTTTTACTATGAAAAAGAAATCGAGAGTTCAATCTATACATCCACTGATGACTTGGTATCGCACATTGTCAGAATTTTGGTGGGGATAAATGCTCAGCGAAAAATTGTCAAAGTAGGAAATGGTAACATGAAGATTGCTTTACACATAGTAAACTCGCTAAATCTCAGATTCTGTTCACATTTTGAACTAGAATTTGTAGACGAGCGTAAAACATCATTGAAAATAAAAAATTTCAATAGAAGAGGAAAGTGTGATAAAATGTCTGCAAGATATATCACGCAGAGAGAAGGTTACAGGCATCTTGTTCTGCCTCTTTCAAGAACCGGATAAAAAACTCAAAATAGATCAAAAAACCTAGCGAGGTCTCATTTAAGGTTGATCTTTTGAGTTGGATGTAAAAGAACGATAGATATTTATAGTGTTTTTCATTTTTTTCTTGAAAACTGTCCACTTGAGAACCTAAATTTAAAATAATAATTTCATAAAAAACGCTTTAAAATTATAGAAATTTTAGATCCATCCTTAAATATTTACTATAACTATATGGAATACAGGTAACAACATATGACATGTAAAGGAATATGCACAAGATACAAGGCACAGAAGCCAGTCGGAACTGGTCGTTACGCATCAGGACAAAAAAGATGCCAAATTTGTGAAATTTTCATAAAATGGGAGGGTCTTTGGTGTCCTTGCTGTGGATACAGACTAAGAACTAAACCACGAAACCTCAAGTACAAAGCAAAACTACGAGCAAGAGTCGAAGCTGATCAATTAGAAGCTGTCGCTGTAAAGGCTGCAGAAGTAGAAGAGATAGAGCTAGAGCCAATAGCAGTAAAGACACCAAAAAGGGCTAAAACTGCAAAGGCAAAGACTACAAAAGCTAAGACGGTAAAGGCTGCAAAGAAAGTAGCAGTTACGCCGGTAGCAATATAGGCACTAGTAAGCTGAAGTAAACTGTTGATATCACAAGTCGGTTATACGAAGAAAACCGTCACGGTGAATCATCGAGACTTTCTGGTACAGATTGTTCCATATGATAATGGAGATTATATTTCCATTTCAGAGGGCAAGGAAAGGATAGGAACACTCGTTGTTTCTATTAGTTCAGGTGGTCGTGTAAGTACAGCTGCTGTTATACCATCAAAATCAGATACACTTTTTCTTAAGATGGTATCAGAACGCGTAGCTTCCACAATAAATGGAATCTGCATTTTTTCATTAAGCATTGAAAAAGACCTAGATCTTGATAGTATGAAAGTACTAATGAACGAATTAATGGAGATTATAAAACAATGACTTCTGATATGCGGGGCTATCTGGATCTTATTGCAAAAAAAGGCGAGTTGGCTGTAGTAAAAAAGAAAGTTTCTACAAAATTTGAGATTGCAGCAGTGACAGCCAAAATGGATGGCTCAAAAGCGCTTTTATTTGAAAATGTCAAAGATAGCAAATTTAGAGTGGTTTCAAATCTGGTAGGTACACGAAAAAGATTCGCTTATGCTGTTGGTGCAAGCGAAGACAAAATACATGAAAAAGTAATTTCTGCCATAAAGCATGCATCAAAACCAAAAACAACCACAAAAGCAAAATTTCTAGAAAATCAGTCACGAGATCTTTTTACTCTGCCTATGGTCACTCACTTTGACAAAGAACCAGGCCCATTCATCACGTCCTCAATCATATATACTAAAAACCAGGAGATGGGTACGCAAAACTCATCATTTAACAGGTTGCTGCGAATAGACGAAAAACACTTCTCAATTAGGATGGTGGAGGGAAGACATCTTCACAGGACTTTTGTTTATGCGAAAGAACACGGTGAAGATCTCAAAGTTGCTATTTCAGTAGGTGTTCATCCTGCTGTTTCCATTGCAGGTGCATATCAAGCTGATTGGGGAAAAGATGAGCTTGAAATTGCAAATGAATTGTTAGGAAAAAAACTCACACTTTCCAAATCTCCTTATTCTAAAATGCTTGTACCATCAGAATCGGAAATAATTATCGAGGGAAGAATTCTCAAGGACAAGACACACAAAGAATGGATGGTAGAAATGCTTCGCACATATGATTTCAAAAGAGCCCAGCCTGTTTTTGAGCTTGATAGAATATACTTTAGAAATAACCCCATCTTTCATGATATACTAGCTGGTTTTGGTGAACACCAGTTACTAATGGGAATGCCGATTGAGGCAAAGATAAACAAGGAACTAAAACAGGCCTTGCCCCAAACCAAAAATGTCGTACTCACTGAGGGCGGTTGTAAGTGGTTACATGCAGTGGTTCAGATCTCCAAAAAACAAGAGTCAGATCCAAAAAAAGCAATCGAGGCTGCCTTTTCTGCTCATCGTTCTCTTAAAAATGTGGTAGTGGTGGATGATGATATTGATCCATCAGATCCTGTTGCGGTAGAATATGCCATGGCCACTAGATTTCAAGCCGACAAGGACTTGGTAATAGTATCAAAAGTAAGAGGTTCTAGTCTTGATCCTTCCAGTGATCAAAAAAATCTTCTTACTGCAAAGATGGGAGTAGATGCAACAAAATCTTTCTCAAAAAGGGCAGAAGGGTTTGAAATTGCCAAGATTCCAGGCGCAGAAAATTTGTCTCTGAAAAAATATCTAAAATAAAACTTAAAGTGCAGAATCTATCATCAGCGCAATAAACAATATTGCAAGATATGGACTTGAAAACTTGAATAGCGTCCATGATGCCTTCTCGGATGGCTTGACAAGTAGCCAGACACTTAGTGCAATCATTATTGCACCTGAAACTATAGCTGTATACAGATACACTTCATGAAACAAATGTTTTCCAGACATGCCTGTCATGAAAAAGGGAAGAACGCTGAAAAGAACCATCATCAGAGTGGTTCCGGCAATGACTCTAACTGATGTCTTTTCTGATTCAACTGCTGTCAACATTGGAACATTTACTTTGTTATAATCGTCCTTGACATGAAGTGTAAGACTCCATATGTGCATTGGAATCCAAACAAAGACAAGTCCTGCCATTACCAATCCCAAGTCCCATAGACCGGTACTTGTCACTGCAACATAACCAATCATTGCAGGTGCTCCTCCTGAGAATCCTCCTAAAACGATATTTGTCCTACTTCTTCTCTTCAAAAATTTACTATAAACTAGAATGTTATCAGCAAGTCCAAAGGCCATGAAGATGCCTGCCCACATGTTTATGGCAAAAGCGCTTACTAGAGATATTGCTCCCAGAATTAATCCAAAGTATAATGCCTTTTCTGCAGGAAAAATCCTCCTACTTGGAATAGGTCTATCCTTTGTTCTCTCCATTATTGCATCAATGTCTCTGTCGTTATAGTTTGTCAGCGTATTTGCAGAAGCAGAACCAGCTATTACGCCGCCTATGACAAGACACCATGTTAACGGAGATACTGGGATATGATACAAATTCGATGCAGTCAAGGCTGCTCCTATTGCAGTAAAAACAAGGAGATACCATATCTTTGGCTTGGTAACTTCATAGTATACCTTAATTCTTGAACTGGCTTTTGTTGTTAGCACACTCTTACTCCATTTGGATCTTATTACTTATTTATAGGTTGAAAAGACCAAAACAACTATTTGGCTGGCTTGTAAGGCATCGGCTTTGTTGTCCTTTTCATTTCGATGAAACTCTCAGAACGCTGAACTCCTTGAATTCTTCCAAGTCTCTCGGATATCAATCGGTGCATTTCATCTAGGTTTTTGGCATACATGGTTACAATGATGTCAAATCTTCCAGTTACCTCTGAGATCTCTCTTACCTCTGGAATCTTCATCAATTCTTCAATAACATTGTCTCTCATCTTAGAATCCATGTTTATCCCAGTGAGTGCCTTTACTGTGTAGCCTAATTCCCTATCATTTACTACTATTGTAAAACGCTCGATGAGTTTTCTCTTAATTAGTCTCTTGATTCGGCTGTATACTACAGACGAATTTACGTTGATCTTCTTTGAAATTCTAGGAACTGATATGTTTGCATCCTGTGATAATTCTGATAAAATTATCATATCTAAATCATCAACTTTTGTCATCAAAACACAGATTATTGTGAATAAATGGATCTTATTAAAGTTGTTAGTATAAAATTTCTATAATTTTATAATTTACTAAATGTAGCCTTTTTTGTATAGCATCTCTGCTAACAATACGGCGCCTTTTGCAGAACCCATTTTCTCATTGTGTGAGAAAAGCACATACTTGATACCGTTATCAAATACTGTATCTTCTCTTAATCTTCCAACTACTGTAGTCATTCCTTCATTGATCTCTCTGTCTAGTCTTGGTTGTGGTCTTGTAGGATCCTCATTAACCATGAGGTATTCTTTTGGAGCAGAGGGTAATCCAGTAACACTTACACTGTTTGAGAAATCTTGCATGGCTTTTTTTACACTGTCTGGGTCAACATGAGTGGCAGTTTCAACAAATACGGTTTCAGTGTGACCGTCTAGTACTGGAACTCTTGTACATGTGCAACTAACTTTCATCTTTGCTGGATCAATTTTTCCATCTGTGAACTTGCCAAGTATCTTTCCTGTTTCTAGTCTTACCTTGTCCTCTTCTTTTGGTATGAATGGAATTATGTTGTCTGTTATATCTAGTGCAGAAACACCAGGTGATCTGCCTGCACCTGACATTGCTTGCATGGATGTCATGATTATTTTCTGAGCCCCAAACTTGTCTAAGAGTGGCTTCATAGTTATTGCAAGCCCTGTTGTAGTACAGTTTGGTAATGGTGCTACAATCCCTTCCAGCCTCTGTTCTTTCTCTGAATGTCTAGTAACCCAATATGGTCATCATTTATTCCTGGAATCAGAATTGGAACATCTGCTTCGTATCTGTATGCTGCAGAGGTACTGATAACTGGAACATGTTTTGCAAATTTTGTTTCAATGTCTCTTGCAGCTTCACTTTCTACTGAACTAAAAATTAAATCAAAATTTTCTGGATTAATATCGTCTACAGCATCAATTACCATGTTTTTTACGTATTCTGGAATGGGTTCTCGCAAATGCCATTTCAAAATGCCACTGTTTGGATCTCTTATAGCCTCTACAAACTTTTTCTTGGCTGATCGTTCGGATGCAGCTATCTGTTTTACCTCAAACCATGGATGCTTGTTCAATGCTAGAACAAATTCCTGGCCTACTGCGCCAGTAACTCCAATGATGGCTACACGTTTCATAACGAAAATAGTTCCTTATACAATTAATATTCTTTTAGAAGCGCAAGCAAAACACAACTAAATACCGTTATGGTTATTTGAAAAATATGCGGCTTAGAGTAGAAAAGACCATAACCAATCACAAAGTGGCCGCTCACGGAGGTATATTTTCAAACGGACTTGAACATAACTTGAAACTGTTAGATTTTAGCTCAAATGTCAATCCTCTTGGATTTCCATCCAAAGTAAGAAATGTTTTCAAAAATATTTCACATGTTTCAATCTATCCAGATCCTAATTCAAATGAATTAAGAACTCATCTTCAAAAATATACTGGAATTCAAAAAAATCAGATTATAGTTGGAAATGGGGCAACAGAAATCATCTACAATTATTGTGCTGCATTTCTAAGAAAACAAAAAGTGCTGATTCCAATTCCTACATTTAGTGAATATGAATCTGCTGCAAAATTAAACGGGGCAATGGTCTATTTTTTCAAGACAATGAATCTGAACCAAAACTTGTCAGAATTTCAAGATGCAATTTCAATGAAAAACTGCGTCTTTCTATGTAACCCGAACAATCCCACAGGAGTTCTCATAAAGAAAAAAAACATGTTAAAGATTCTTGAATCAGCACATAAAAAATCTGCAATGGTATTTCTTGATGAATGTTTCATTGAATTGGTTCCTAGCGGTAACGAAAGCGTTGTCTCATATCTCAAAGAATTTGATAACCTATTCATCCTCCGATCTTTGACAAAGTCATTTGGGTTAGCAGGATTGAGGATTGGATATGGACTTGGCAATAAAAGAATGATTGAAATTCTGCAAAAGATAAAGATTCCATGGAATGTTAGTGGAATTGCACAACAATCGTCTATTAGTGCATTATCTGACAAATCTCATTTATCAAAGACATTAAACGTAATAAAAAAAGAGTCAAAATTTCTTACAAATTCTATATCAAAAATAAAAGGATTTACTTGTTACAATTCTGATACAAATTTTATTTTAATAAAATCAAAAATAAAATCCCGTCAAATTCAAAATAGGTTGCTACACAGCAATATTCTCATACGTGATTGTAGTACATTTCGAGGATTAAATGACAACTACATAAGAATTGCAGTTAGAACCCACAAAGAAAATCTAAAACTAGTTGAGGCATTACGAAAACCATGACTGCAAAAACTTTGATGATACAGGGTACTTCTTCAGGTGCTGGAAAAACAACTCTAGTTACAGCTCTATGCAGGATTTTCTCTGATGCAGGATACAAAGTAGCACCATTCAAGTCACAAAACATGTCATCTTATTCCTATGTTGGCAAAGAATTTGAGATCTCAAGGGCTCAGGCCATTCAAGCAATTGCGGCAAGAACTAAGATAATGCCTATAATGAATCCAATTTTATTAAAACCTCTTGGAAATTATAAAAGTGAAATTTTTGTAAATGGTGTATTCTATGGTAAAATGCATGCTAGGGATTATTACAAAAAATTTGCTCTCTCAAAAGGACTTGAGGAATCAAAGAATGCACTTGACAAATTACTGAAAACAAACGACATTGTGATACTAGAGGGCGCTGGGTCTCCATCAGAAATAAACCTGCAACGGTATGACATTGCAAATATGAGAATGGCAGAGTATTGTAAATCGCCTGTGATCTTGATAACTGACATAGATAAGGGCGGAAGCTTTGCAAGTATTGTGGGAACATTATCACTTCTTGATAAAAAATATCAAAAACTTGTCAAAGGGTTTGTTATAAACAAGTTTAGAGGAGATGTGGCCATACTATATCCAAGCTATTCTATATTGAGAAAAAAAACCCTGAAACCAGTAATTGGAACAATTCCTTTAATTGAGTTTGACATACCAGATGAGGATTCTCTGCATGCAAATCCAAAACAAGTATCATGGACAAAAAAATTCTTGTAACACTAGACAAAGAAATAGATCGCTTGGCTCTAATTGTGAAAAAAAATCTTGATATGAAAAAAATACGAGGTATGTTAAACTGATTCTGATACCAATAATTGCAGTTGTATTTGCACTTGTACTTGATCTTATTTTTGGAGATCCAAAAAACAGATATCATCCAACTGTTTGGATGGGTAAATTGATTGGCAAGTCAGTGCCTTATGCAAAATCTGTCAATTCGATTGCCGAAAAAATTAACGGCACTATTCTTCTTGTTTTAGCTGTATCACTGGTATCTTTTTTGATTCTTTCATTCTCGTCTTCTCTGAAGTATGTAGAAAGTTTTGATTTTAATGGACTCTACAAAATTCTGTTCATAGGTGCAAGTATAATTCTAGTCGGAATTTTACTAAAGACTACTATTGCAATAAAAGGTATGGAAAAACATGCCTCAAAAATCATGAGTTCTATAACAAAAAATGACTTAGATGGTGCAAGGACACAACTTTCTATGATAGTAAAACGAGACACCAAAAATTTAGATAAACAACACGTAATTTCTGCAACTCTTGAAAGCATCAGCGAAAACATTGTTGACGGTATAACAGGCCCGCTTTTCTATTTCTCAATTTTTGGCCTCGCTGGAGCATTTGTGTACAGAACTGTGAACACAGCTGACTCTATGATTGGATATAAAACAGAAATATTTCGAAACATAGGCTGGTTTGCTGCCAATTGTGATAAAGTACTCAACTTTATCCCTTCTAGACTCACAAGCCTTGTTATGGTATTTTCGTGCATTATACTACGAGAGAACTGGAAGAATTCAATCCATATCATGAAAAGAGATGGTCCAAAGACTGAAAGCCCAAATGCTGGTTATCCGATGGCTACTCTGGCTGGTGCACTTGGAATAAAATTTGAAAAGATGGAACATTATGTTCTAGGAGATGGAAATTCTGAGATAACTGAAAAACATTTCCGATCTGCAATATCTATAATGAAAATGACTACGATATTATTTGTTTTATTTTTTACAATTCCTGTGATTTTGTCATTGTCATATCTTGGTTGGTGGTTTAATGTTTAAGGGAATATCATCTGTAGTGTCATTTCTAACAATCATTCCTTCTAAGAATAGTGAACTGGAAACTGTAGCAAAGAACATGTATCTTTTTCCAATTGCAGGAGCTCTTATAGGAATAATTGTTGGTGCTGCAGGTTACGGGTTATCTTTTTTTCTTCAACCTCTTATCACTGGTCTGATCTTGACCGGAGCACTTGCTATGATAACCGGAATGCATCATACAGATGCATTGTGTGATTTTGCAGATGGGATTATGGCAAAGGGGACAAGAGAAAAAAAACTCCAAGCAATGAGAGATCCAGCGGTTGGCTCTGCAGGAGTAATGACAGTTGTTCTATATGCAGCAGGTATGATATTGGCTATTTCCATGACGAAAGGTTTTGCATTGTTTGAGGCAATACTTCTAAGTGAACTCATGGCTAAACTGTCCATGGTAATACAGGCAAATCGAGGTCTTTCCGCCTGGCAAGGACTGAGTTCTCCCTTTACTCAATCCATGAAAGATCCCCGAAAATTTGCCATAGCTATACTGTTAGCAATAGTGCCTACTGTGATTTTGGCAGGAATGACAGGTATATTTGTAATAATATCATGCGTAGGATTGTCTTTTCTATTGCTTGCCGTTGCAAACAAGAGTTTTGGAGGAGTTTCTGGCGATGTATTTGGTGCAAGCAATGAATTGGTAAGACTAGCATCATTATTGATTTTTGTATCGATATGATAGGGCTGGTCATGTGTGGAGGTAAGGGTACTAGGATGAAATCCTCCGAAGAAAAATTACTCCTACGATACAAAAAGCCACTGATAGAACACGTTCTAAATGCTTTGCAAAATTCAAAAATATTTTCAAATATAATATGTGTTACAAGTAATAACGCACCAAAAACGCGTGAGTTTGTTTCTAGTCTGGATATTGACATACTTGAAACAAAGGGCGCCGGATATTCTGCTGATCTAGGAGAATCTCTTTCCAAGTTTGAAGAAATGATCTTTGTGACTTCAGGTGATATGCCTCTTTTTGATTCTGAGATAATCAAAAAAATTGTAGATCTGGTAAATGAAGAAAATGTCTGGACAAGTGTTTTGGTACGAAAAACTTTTCTTTTGTCTCTCGGGTTGGAAGCAGAATTTTTTGTTAATTATAACAATGAAGAATGTGCTTATACTGGAATCTCTATAGTTGATCCTCGACGGATAAAAAACATGGAAACCGTAAAGGAATCTTATGTTGTTCTTGATGACAAAAGAATTGCTGTTAATCTGAACACAAAGAAAGATTATGATTTAATCTGCGCTACCTAAAATTTTTCCATTTGTTTTTGCAATGGAACCAGTTGGCTCTGCTAATGTATTTCCACATGCCTTACATGTTACTATTGAGGAAACATGTGAGTAAACAACACTCTCTTCTCCACATTCTTTACACTGTACCTTTTGGAATTTACTTCCTGGTTTTGGTATCCAGATATGGGCTCTCTTCATTATGCAACTAGCTCCAATTTTCTAAGTCTTATTCCGGATACATTCCATTTCTTTTTGCATTCTGGACATGTCATGATAGGAGTGATCTTCTTAGTGGTCTTTGCTGGCTTTGCTAACTTTGGGAACTTTTGACCGCCGTAGCCTTTCTTATCCTCAGCGTGTCTTCTTTCACCGATAGCAGAACCTCTTCTCTTTCCTGCCTTGTATATGGAGACCTTGTGTAACGTATGTTTCTTACACTTGGGGCAATACCTATTGATCTCCTTTGGCATGTTCATAAAAAATGAGCTACGTTGACCGTAATTTAAACATCGCTTTAATAGTATAATGAATTAATCACCTCTATGAAGGCCAGTTCACTTGCCTCCATGATTCTATCACTCAATGCAGTAGCTATGGGTGAAAGCAAGGCAGATGTTGTCTTGAAAAATTGCAGGCTGGTTAATGTATTTTCAAGAGAAGTCATACCTCAAATTCATGTGGCGATAAAAAAAGACAGAATTGCCTATGTGGGAAAAGATGCATCTCACACAGTTGGAGAAAATACAGGTGTCATTGATTTACAGGATAGATACATCACACCAGGATTTGTAGATCCACATATCCACATAGACCAATATGTTCTTCCATCAGAACTTGCAAAAAAATCACTCTTGTCAGGAACTACTACTCTGTTTGCAGATCCAATTGATGTTGTAAGTGTTTGTGGCTACAAGGGATTCAAGGAATTTGTTAAAATGACACAGAGTCTTCCAATTAGGGTTTATCACGTAATTCCTGGAGGACTGCCAGTTGATAGAAAATTTAGCCATGCAAGGACACTGACAAAAAAAGAAGAAGTCCAGGGACTAGATATTGAAAACGTAGTTGGTCTGGGAGAAGTTTTTTCTTGGACCAAAGTCACTACAAGGGATTCTGGTACCATTCAAAGTATATCAAATGTTTTAAAAAATGGCGGTATTGTAAATGGTCATACTGCAGGTGCAAGTGATAAAAAACTAAACGCCTACATAGCATCTGGAATTTTCTCATGTCACGAACCGATTGATTATGATCAAGTCCTAGAAAGACTCAGACTTGGAATGTGGGTAATGATGAGAGAAGGTTCCATAAGACGAGATTTGGATAAAATCCTGCCTAACGTATTATCTCATAAAACATATCTTGATAGATTGATGTTTTGTACCGACGGGGTTAATCCCAAAGACATAGCAGAATATGGCATGATTGATCACTGTGTAAGAAAATCCGTCTCTATGGGCATGGATCCAATAGATGCTATAACTATTGCATCACGAAACTCTTTTGAGTATTACGGAATGGGCAAGGATCTTGGTGCAATAGCACCTGGCAAATTAGCTGATATTCTAGTCTTTGACGATTTAGAAAAGATCAAGCCAAACAAGGTCTTCGTAGGCGGGAGATTGGTAGTAGCTCACAATAGCCTTGTAGTAAACACTCCGAAGACCATAATTCCACCTTGGATGAAAAAAACTGTAAAAACAGGAGCAAAGTTTGAAGAAAAAGACTTTGTTGTACGAAGCAAAGGGAATACTGCACAAGCATTGGTTATCCGACTGGATACTGAAATAATAACAAAAGTGGATCAAGAAGAGCTTCAGGTAAAAGATGGCAACGTAATGTCATCATATGATAAAGATGTGTGGAAGGTAGCAGCTATTGATAGGACATATGGGACTGGAAAAAAAACTGTAGCATTTTTGAGAAATTTTGGTGCTGATATAGGGGCATTTGGATGCACGCAGAGCTTTCACGAAAATGACATGATAGTTATAGGTTCAAATGAAAAGGACATGGCCTTTGTTGCAAATAGTTTGACTAAGATGCAAGGAGGTATGATAGTAGCTAAAAACCATAATGTCCTAAGTAAATTCTCGTTACCACTTGCTGGCCTGATATCTTCATTATCTTTTGAAAGAACACTCGATGAATATTCTAGTATAGATTCTAAATTAGTTGAGACTGGATGCAAATTCAAAAGTCCTCATCTCATACCTCTTTTCCTGCCATTTCTTGCGTTACCTGAGATCAGAATCTTGTACACTGGTGTTGTAGACGTTAAAAATAGAAGATATTTGAAGATCCTGAACCGATAAGGTATTAAAAGGGGCAATTAGTTACACGAGTTAAGGGATTAATTTTGGCGTCTATTCAACAAACACCACAAGGACCTGTGTTGGTATTAAAGGAAAGTGCATTACAGCAAAAGGGACGAGATGCACAAAAGAATAACATTGCTGCAGCAAAATTGGTTGCAGAACTTGTAAGAACAAGTCTTGGCCCAAGAGGCATGGATAAAATGCTTGTTGATTCTCTAGGCGATGTTACAATTACAAACGACGGTGCTACTATTCTAAAAGAAATTGATGTTCAACATCCAGCCGCAAAAATGATGGTTGAGATTTCAAAAACTGTAGATAATGAAGTAGGTGATGGTACCACATCGTCTGTAGTATTTGGCGGTGCTCTGTTAGCTAAAGCCGAAGAGCTTCTGGAAAAAGATGTTCATGCTACTGTAATAATTGAAGGATATCAAGCAGCAGCAGAAAAAGCACTTTCACTTCTCACAGAAATGGCAAAGCAAGTAAGTCCAAATGAGAAAGAAATCCTACTAAAAATTGCAAAAACAAGCATGCAGTCAAAACTTATCTCAGAAGACAGTGACATGTTATCCAAACTTGTAGTTGATTCCATATTGCAAGTTGTAGAAAAGGAAGCAGAAGGACATAGAGTGGATCTTGATAATATCAAAGTGGAAAAGAAAGCAGGCGGTTCTATTAGAGGTACTCAGTTTATCAAAGGTATAGTGCTTGACAAGGAAGTTGTCCACAGTGGCATGCCTACTAAAATAGAAAAGGCAAAGATTGCATTGCTAAATTCAGCTCTAGAGATTGAAAAAACAGAGATGAGTGCAGAAATCAGAATCAGCGACCCGACTCAAATGCAGATGTTCCTTGAAGAGGAAAATAGAATGCTCAAATCCATGGTAGACAAGATCCATCAAATTGGTGCAAATGTGCTNTGAGTGCAGAAATCAGAATCAGCGACCCTACTCAAATGCAAATGTTCCTAGAAGAAGAAAATAGAATGCTCAAATCAATGGTAGACAAGATCCATCAAATTGGCGCAAATGTGCTAATCTGCCAAAAAGGCATAGACGACATTGCACAGCATTATCTGNTAGTGCTTGACAAGGAAGTTGTCCACAGTGGCATGCCTACCAAAATAGAAAAAGCAAAGATTGCATTATTGAATTCAGCTTTAGAGATTGAAAAAACAGAGATGAGTGCAGAAATCAGAATCAGCGACCCTACTCAAATGCAAATGTTCCTTGAAGAAGAAAATAGAATGCTCAAATCTATGGTAGACAAGATTCATCAAATTGGCGCAAATGTATTAATCTGTCAAAAAGGCATCGATGACATTGCACAGCATTATCTAGCTAAACAAGGCATACTTTCAGTTCGAAGAGTAAAAGAAAGTGATATGACAAAACTTGCCAAAGCAACTGGAGGCAGAATTAGTAGCAATATTGATGATATGGTTCCAAAGGACTTGGGTACAGCAGAACTCGTAGAACAGAGAAAAGTGGAGACAGACAAGTGGGTCTTCATTGAAGGCTGTAAGAATCCAAAGGCCATCACATTGTTGCTTAGGGGAGGATCTCAAAGAGTTGTGGACGAAGTTGATAGATCAATGCANTGTGGCTGGAGGTGGAGCACCTGAAGAATTCTTGGCTTCACAACTAAAAGAATGGGCAAATAAATTCGAAGGAAGAGAACAACTTGCAATTAAAAAATATGCTGAAGCACTTGAAGTCATACCATTAACCATTGCTGAGAATGCTGGAATGGATCCAATCAATACTATGGTTACACTTCGTGCAAAACATAGCCAAGGAAAGAAATGGACAGGCATAGATGCAAGAAACACCAGAGTCGCAGACATGTTCTCCATTGATATCATAGAACCAGTTGCAGTAAAAGAGCAGATAATAAAATCGGCAACTGAAGCTGCATGCATGATACTAAGAATTGATGATGTTATTGCCTCATCCGGCGGCCGAGGTGGCGGCGGAAGAGGTCCTCCAATGGGCTAAGCCTTTTCATGTTAGAAAAGTTAGAAAATCTAAAACTAAATTCAATTGTTGTTCTAAATGATTTTTTTCTTGATCGTATCATCAAGATTCAAAATTTAGATGATCTCTACAAACAAATTTTAGAAAAAAGTAAATTGGGTGGAAGTATTCGGGGAATACCACAAACAGATCTAAAAGGTGGTAATGCAACAAATGTTGCTTATGCTCTGGCAAGACTTGGCTGTCCCGTATCATTGATAACAATTGCAGACAAGACTAGCTCTCAGATAATCAAAGAAACTTTTTCTACATTTGACAAAGTCGCCCTATCAATAATTGATGGAAAGCCAGGAAGAACAACATCGCTTGAATTCAATAATGCTGGTAACATTGTGAACATGATGATTTCTGATTTAGGTGATAATGAAGACTTTGGGCCTGAAAAACTTGGAACGCAAGAACAAGATATGTTAGCAAATGCTGATGCAGTAATTGTAACAAACTGGGCAAGTAATAAAAAAGGAACAGAATTATCGCAGTTTGTATTTTCAAAGTCCCCGTCGGCTTTTCATTTTTTAGATCCAGCTGATATTCAGACAAGAGCTAAAGAATTCAACAAATCGCTACCGAAAATTGCAAGTTATCTTGATTCCTTGTGTATGAATGAGAATGAATGCAATCTTCTTCTAGCGCAGTCAGGCTTGGAAGCAATCTCTGGAGAAAAAGAGACTAGGAATCTTGTACTTGAACTATCCAGGATACATTCGATACCTATTGATCTTCATACTTCTACAGGATCATACTGGTCAAATGGACAGGACGTGGAATATGTCAAATCTTTCCAAGTTCAACCCAAATTTGTGACAGGTGCTGGGGATGTCTGGGATGCTGCAAATATGCTTGGGTATCTTGCAAATCTTGATTCCCTTGAAAGACTAAAGTTTGCAAATGCGGCGGCATCTCTCTATGTTGGAAACTCCATTGGAGTTCCACCAACATTGAACCAAGTTTTGTCGTTTGTTCGGACTAATAACCCATGAGCCTTCAATTATTTGTGTAAAATTGATGAAATTATCATATCAAACAGTGTTTTTAGATCAAAAAACTGATCTGGATAATACAACAAATTAAGAGAAAGGTTTTTTAATAATCTAAAATTTAGAACTGACAAGTTGAATTACAAATTTTTTGTTGCTATACTAGCTGCAATGATCTTCGCTGCAGTATTACCAACAATATCTGCAAATGCCCAAACTAGTTCACCAAACAGTGGCAGTGCAGCACAATTCCTTCAACAATGTATTCAACAATTCCAAGGTACAGATCACATTTACTGTGCTAAATTCTATACAACTGATGTTGCAAGATCAGGTACACTAAGTCAATATTTCCTGCAAGGGAACCTTGCAAATAGCATCGTAGTATACGAAAACACAAAGGTTACACTTTCCGGTCTCAAGTCAACAACTCCTGATGTTGGCAAGAAACTAACATACCAATGGGGTCAAGTTTCTGGTGATGCAATAACATTTTCCCCAACTTCTGCTGCTCCTGTAATATCGTTTATTTCTCCTCCAGTTCCTGCAAATGAAGTAAAGTCATTGAAATTATCATTAACTGTAGACGATGGATATGGACTAAAGGATACTACTACATTCAATATTGTAGTCTTACACGTTAATCATCCTCCGGTTGTTACAGTAAATCCAGATCAAGTTGTTGATGAGGGTTCTATGGTATCTCTCAAGGGTGTTGCAACAGATCAAGACAATGATCCATTGACATTAGCATGGGGCCAATATTCTGGTCCAAGTATACAATTATCCTCAACTAATACTGATGCTACATCATTTACTGCACCTGCAGTAGCACCAGGCAAAACTANGGGCCAATATTCTGGTCCAAGTATACAATTATCCTCAACTGATACTGATAGTACATCATTTATCGCACCTGCAGTAGCACCAGGCAAAACTGCAACCATGTTGTTTGTATTTACTGCTGATGATGGACATGGAGGAAAGGCAGCTGCCATGACTAAAGTCACCGTTAAGAGCACTCATCAAGATCCAACCGTAGCATGTCAAGATGTTTCTGTTAATTCCAATTCTCTAGTAAGATTGCCAGTATCAGTTGCAAATCCAAGCGGTGATACTATCTCTTACTACTGGAGACAGATTTCTGGACAACCAGTAAAACTATCTTCCAGCACTGATATGAGCCCAACATTTGTAGCACCAACTCCAACTGGCTCAAGTGGTACACTTCAATTCACACTAGATGTATCTGATAACATGGTTGACATCCCATCATGCTCTGTCACTGTCAAGGTCAATAACCTCCCAGTAGCTGGACAACCACCAGTTGCTAATGCAGGTCCAGATCAAACAGTCTCACCAAACAGCAGAGTTGTATTAGATGGAAGCGCAAGTACTGGTGACCATATCAAATTCAAGTGGGTACAAATTAGCGGTGACCCAGTCACTATCATATTGAGTGGCACTGCTCATCCAGCATTCTACTCACCATCTGTTGA
>NZ_RCMC01000170.1 GCF_011319475.1 Candidatus Nitrosotalea sp. FS | reverse complement strand
AAGTTGGGTGGGGAAAACGTATGGGGCGCTCTTGCAGGATTTCCAGGAATGGGTACAATGCTTCCAATATTGCTAAGCGAGGGGGTCAACAAGGGAAAGATAAACCTCACACAATTATCAAACATGACCAGTCTTAATACTGCACAAATATTTGGAATGTATCCAAAAAAAGGAATAATCCAAAAAGGTTCTGATGCAGACATTGTTCTAGTTGATCTAAAAAAAGAAGGAAAGGTGTCTGCTGAAACTATCGATGGTTTTTCTGACTATACAGTCTATGAAGGTTGGAATCTCAAGGGATGGCCTGTAAAAACAATTGTTCGAGGAACTATAGTTGCTGAAGATTTCAAGATTCTTGCAAAACCTGGCCATGGCAAGTTTGTCTCAAGGCCACAAAACTGACCCTGATATTTTTTGTTAAATGGTTATGAAGCCAGATTTTATTGCTGATAGTGCAATATTCAAACCAAATAAGGCAAATGTTACTGCGTAAAGTGAGAGCATCGCACCCTTTAGCACTTTTTCAGATACCTTCTTTTCAATTATTGTGTGAACAAACTTGCCTCCATCCAATATTGGTAGTGGCAACATGTTGAATATTCCTATGAAAAATGACAGCATCCACAACCACAGTAGGAACATGAAGACTTCAGGGCTCCAGTGAATGTAATATGGAACAACTNAAAATGACAGCATCCACAACCACAGCAGGAACATGAAGACCTCAGGACTCCAGTGGATATAATACGGAACAACAGGCTGGTATGATGGTAACGCAGCTCTTAGAATTCCAAGCATTCCTTTTTGTGGATCGTCCTTAGAGGGAGTGGTGACTACAGGAATCTGCATGGGCTTTCCATCTCTTATTATTGATACCATGGCCGTGTCTCCAGCTTTTAACTTTATTTTGGCAAAGTCCTGCGGAAGAACAACAGAATTTCCATCTATTGCATTTATGATGTCGTCTTTTTGCAGGCCAGCTTTTTCAGCACCAGAACCTTCTGTAACTGAAACTATCGGAACTCCAAGAGGTGCATTGTAAAACACTCCCTTGATTGGGTCTGGCATGATGAGCGCAAATGATGGATTAAATATCAACAGCCCTGCAATGATAAATGAAAACAACACATTTGATGTTGCCCCTGCACCAATTACTCTAAGGCGTGAGATCTTTTTTGCCTTGACAAACTCTTCTTCGTCAGGCTCGACAAATCCTGCAAATAATGCAATAAAGACTGCAAATCCTCCTGTCTTGATCTTGATCTTTTCTAGCGTTGCAACAATTCCATGTGCCCCCTCATGTATGACAAGTACAATTGGAACTGAGAGCAAGAAATATGCAATGTTTGAACTTGACTGGATTGTCACTCCTGGTATCAATACCGTCATCTCAGAAAATGACTCTGGCTTTACAAAAAAGTTTGACAGGTTTGAGGCAAGGTACCAAAATGCTGCCCCCATCATTATAAAACCCAAAACTACACTTGTGTTGGAAAAAATTCTTGTTGCACGCTGGGTTCTACTTAGAATTCTTGATAGTATCAACTGCACATTCTGGTTCTTGTATGTCAAACTGTATGGTTTTATCTCAAATCCATGTTTGTCAAGTTTTGAGACCTTTGCAACTGCAAATACAATAACCCATGCAATCAAAACATAGATGATGGAATTGTGCGTTAAAAATTCAAAAGCCAAATTAATTGATACTCTTTTTAGTCAGGGCAAATTTATCAGTTGCTATGGGAATTGTCATAGTTTCAACATATCCAGATAAAAAATCAATTTCTCAAGTGGCACATGTTGTGGTAGAAAAAAAATTGGCAGCTTGTGTAAATTATACAAAAATAAACTCTATCTATTCATGGAAAGGCAAGATTGAAGATGTTGAAGAGTTTCTAGCACTTTTTAAAACCACCACAAAATCAAAACAAAAACTCAAAGAAGAGATAGCAAAATCACACCCATATCATGTACCAGAGATTGTAGAACTCAAGATGGATGATACCAATGTACCATACATGAAATGGCTTGAAGAGTCAACTTTGGGGGGCGAACCTAAGAAGCGAAATAACTCCTCCAAGAGACGAAACCCGTAAGCCAGCATCCGTGGTAGAATCCACTGCGTAAACTTCAACTCCTTTTGATTCAACCTGATTTAGAAATTCAATTATTTTGTCTTCATCTTGTTTTTCAAAGATCTTGTCTGAAAATACAAGAGACTCTACTGCACCAATCTCATTTGCCTTTGCGGTTTCATCAAAGCCCATAGTAAACTTGTTACTTTTTTTGTTGGCCCTTGCCATGGTTTCATCTAGTATTGCAGATACCTTTGCAATCTTGCTGGTATCAAGTGTCTGCTTCATGATGTCTGATTTTATAAAAGTGTAAATTCCGTCCTCGCCTGAAGAATCTATCCCGTCCACTACCTGTACCTTGTGTCCCTTGATGGAAGGAATCTCTAAAGAAAATTCGCAAATCTCTTTTTGGTCTCGCCTGGTCCAAATATCACTATGCTGTCTCCATCTCTTATCAATGTCGATATTGCACTCTGGACATCCTTGAAAAAGTCTTGGATGTTAAATTTTGACTTGTATCTTTTCCCGCTTGCCCCAGAATACATGTTTGGCAAAAGTTTGAGATGTGTACCACTTAGTCTTCCAAGACCACAGTCCGTAGTGTCTATTGCAGCAAGAAGAAATGTACTATGATCTTTTTTTTCAAAGATCAACTTTTGCTCAATGTCGCTCCAATTTTTTTTAATCAGAGTTACTGCATCCCCAATTTTTAGTGTCAAGGAATGATGTGATCCTTTGCTTACTGATGGATTGTCTGACTCTGATATGGTACCTTGTACCCTTAACCTATCCACAACTTCATCTATAGAAATTTTTTCAACATCTAGTGCTACGCGAATCTTTACTCTTTCTCCCTTGTCAGGTCTTGAAAACTCCTTTTCCTGTTTTACAGCCCTTGATGTATCACCAATTATTCTGTCCCCTTTGCCTATTACGCGACGTAGCGTAAAGAGATCATCTGATTCCTCAGGTATTAGGGCCACCGTATTGTCGTCTATTTTTTTAATAATCAATCTAATACCTTTGTAGAACTATAATAAAAAAGAAAAGTAATCTAGTTTGTCAAGTCGTCAGTCTTGACTTCTTTCTTTTCTTCTGCTTTCTTTCTCAAGTAATTCTGGACCCATTCCTGTGTAAGTACACCGGATTCAGTCAAGTTAACAAGCGTATTGGTTGAGGCCTCTCCCACTACTTTGCCCGTGTTTCTTCTTACCTGTCTCCACTTTAGATTGGTGTTACCGCTTTTTGACGAGTATATTATGCCGAGGACTTCTTTTGCATTAACAAAAGTCATGTCTCTAATCTTTTTCAAAGTGACCTTGTCCGCAGCCTCTACATAAATTGGGCCAGGTGATGCCTCACGTTCCGGGAACACTTCGTAATCCTCCAGGTAACTTTCAGGAATAAATGAGTTACAAGTGCTCAGGATTACAAATTTCCTAAAACTTTCAAGAGAACACGTTGCATCTATTGCTACCATTTGTGTAAACAATGCTCTCGCCTTTTATCAAGCTTCTTGAAAGACTCAAGTAGGAACAAACAAAATTGTTTGGTTGCAGGCGTTGATGACCAAATCCCTTTGACTTGATGAGAAGGATCTTGAGTTCTGAGCCTGCACTGGATTTTTATCAGTAAATGATTCCATTGTTATTAATGAAATCAATTACAGAATATCTTACATACAATGTTCCTTCAAGGCGTGGATTTGTAAATATCACACCAGAGGTAAGAAAAATAATTCAAAAAAGTGGCGTAAAAGAGGGTCTTTGTCTTGTTAATGCCATGCATATCACTGCAAGTGTCTTTATCAATGACAATGAGAGTGGGTTGCACCAAGATTATGAAAAGTGGCTAGAAGAGATTGCACCACATGAACCGACATCACAATATCAACACAACAATACGGGAGAGGATAATGCCGATGCTCATCTCAAAAGACAGATAATGGGAAGAGAGGTTGTCGTAGCCATAACAAAAGGTCAACTTGATTTTGGTCCGTGGGAGCAGATCTTTTATGGAGAATTTGACGGTAATAGGCCAAAACGTGTTCTTGTTAAAGTAATAGGCGAATGATTCTAGGATAATGAGCCTCTCTTTTGGGCTCCTTCTTCTAATGGTTTTAGCTTGAAGCTTTGTTCATGGTTCTGTGCACCGTGGCTGCATTTTACACAACCAACCTTGAATCCATTACTGTCTTTGACAAAAGTTTC
>NZ_RCMC01000252.1:4115-4205 GCF_011319475.1 Candidatus Nitrosotalea sp. FS | reverse complement strand
AAATATCTCGTGTTTGTCAGAGTCATATGCTGCAGCATGAGGTCCTGCATTTAGTGGTATTGTTGCAACTATTGTATTTGCAGCATATGC
>NZ_RCMC01000252.1:780-4024 GCF_011319475.1 Candidatus Nitrosotalea sp. FS | reverse complement strand
AAAATTGTCTTAATATTTAATGGTTAGTCAGATTATTGAAAAATTGAAGGAGTTTTGTAGCTACTCTTATTATTGTCTGCTTATTTTGTGGCAATTTTCTGCGACAAAACCTTGAATCCAAACCCTCATGGTGGTAGCGTAGAACAAATTGGATTACCAGTACATGGAGGTGAGGCATGAGCGCCAGTGAAAGTTGCACCAGAGAGATTGGCGTTGGTGAAATTAGCACCGGAGAGATTTGAATTTGTGAAAATTACATTGGAGAGATTGGCGTTATAGAAATGGGCATTGGTAAGAGTTGCATCTATTATAGCTGCATTAGATAGATTTGCACTGGTAAGAGTTGCATTGGTAAGATTAGCACCTACAATATCACCTCCATGGATATTGACCAAGATAAGATTAGCATTGGTAAGATTGGCATTGTCAAAATTACTAACACCATCAAAAATGGAACCGTAGAGATTAGCATTACCCAGATTGGCGCCATAGAAATCGGCATGGGAGATCCAGAGTTTAGTAAGATCACATTCATGCAAGTCTACATTATTAGTTGGAGCTTGATGACATCTCAATACATTAATCTGATTTTGCAATGGTGTAGGATCAAAACTACTACTAGGCCCAGGTGGANTGGTTGGGGCTTGATGACATCTCAATACATTTATCTGATTTTGTAATGGGGTAGGGTCAAAACTACTGCTAGGCCCAGGTGGACCTTGTGGTCCAGGCGGACCCTGCGGGCCAGGCGTTAATTGAATATGATTAATCTGAGTTTGCAGATTGGTTATTTGATTTTGAAGATTTTGGATTGTAGCTTGTAATATTTGAAACGGTTGGCCTTGTGTGCTGGTATCAGCAGCTGCAAGAGTTGACGAGGTTATTGTACCAGCTATGAAAGCTATTGCAACAAATCCGAAGACTCTTGCATTTTTCATATTGTATTTTGATACACCACATATTACTATAAAAAAATGCCGTATAGAATCTAGATGTCTTTACTGGATGTTACATACAACTTGTAAAAATGTATCAAGAAATTATATACAAAACATATGCGATATGTTTGATGAAGAATTTAAAGTAAAAAAGGCACTGGTATCTCTGGTAATAGAAAAATCCCTTCTAGAGTTTGGAGAACCATTGTATGATTTTGTCGTAACCACTCTGGAAAAGAAATACGACTGTTATCTACCTACATGCTATGAACATCCAGAGTACCTTAGTGAAATTCTCACTGGAATACAGGGCAATGTTTCTAGTATCATTTTCATGTCCATCTATAAAAAATTGGCAGATGTCTCAAAGCGTCCTGGGATTGCAAGTTTTCTTGGATTGCTTGAAACAGATATGAAACTCCATGACACGATGAAAATATACCAAAATGCTATTGGAAGACTTTCAAAGTAATCGTTCAGACTTGTGAGAGTTTGAATCTACTGAATTGGTGTTTTTTTATCGCGTAAAATAGTAACAATTCCATTTCATGTGAGGAATTAATTGCATACTAGGCTGTTGACAATGTAGGATGTAATGCTCTGACATGTGTGGTGTTATAAGAAAATGCACTGTAATAATGACAATTCCTATTCCGACTAGACCTAAAACTAATGCTATTGTGATAACTGATCTTTTCATGATATGATTACGTCAGCATTAATCTTAAACAATCTCTAACAAATCATAATGTCTGCGAGTCTTATAGGACTCAAACCTAANTTCAGACCTATGAGAATCTGGACTTGAGATTATTCTTTATTTTAATCCACAGTAAAAGTTACACTGCCAAGATCTGAGCCTTGGTAGCTACCGTTGACAGTGTACATGCCCTTTGGAAAAGATGAATCAATAATTATCAATGTCCTAAAGTCTCCAACGTTGGTTACATCCGCGGTAATGTGTTCTGTTGTTCCATCTGGTTTTGCTATTATCAACACCACGACTCCTCCGTTTGCATTTATCTTTCCTGAGATGGTGGCCATCTCATTTGGATTTGCCATTGCCATGTATGATGACTTGTCCGTCTTGAAGTAACTGTTTGACGATTGTGATGGTAAAGAATTTGCTTGTTGCTGTATCGAGTTTTGATTTGATGTGGTAGTAGGCGACTGTACACTAGATTGCGTCTGTGTTGATGAGCTGGCAGGTCCAACTGTCATGATTCCATTACTTATCATGAACTGAATTCCTTNCCATTGCTTATCATGAATTGAATTCCTTTTACGAAATCGTCATCACCGATCTGTCCTTGCGCCCACCAGCCAGCATTATGTTTGACCCAGGATGGTATCTGTTGGGATTGCTGCGATGCTGTCTGTGATTGCGGGATAACCATTATTCCGTGGTTAATCAAGTACTGAATTCCTTTGATAAAATCGTCATCACCAATCTGTCCTTGTGACCACCAGTCTGCGTTGTGTTTTATCCATGATGGAATCTGCAAAGATGTTGTTTGTGTTTGTGACGATACCGATGGTGAAATTAATCCAGACGTTGCAGAGACACTACTTGTCTGTCCTGCTGTATTTACTTGTAAAGTGGGCATGTTAGAAGAAGAGACTTGGTTTGGTGCTATCTCTACTTGAGCTATAGTTCCTTGTTGAACTGGAACGCTTGGATAAGAGAATACTGTTGACTGGCCTGACTTGGTTACGTTAGTTATCAAGGTAAATTGTCCGTTGTTTGTACCATTTAGTATGACCTTGTAGGTATCTGATGCATCACTAATGTGTGCGTATGTGCCACCATCCATTGATAGGAAAGTTCCACCGTCAATTCCCTCATCGATACCTCCGTTGCTATTGTATCCGAGTTTATTACCTGTTGTTTCATCAACTATCGTAGTATGTACATTTGAATGAACTGCAAAATCAGTTGAATCCTTGTCTATGGTAGCACCCTCGTTATAGGAGGTGTAATAATTACTTGGTTTTCCATCAAGTATGCTCTTGACAATTTTTTGTACGTTTGAATTGTCTGTCAGTGCACCATGCTCTGAACTAGCTCCTATTTGATATGGAACATAATATGTTCCTGTGACTCCTGAAATCTGTGAGCTAAACATTGGTACGGTTCCATCACCGTCGCCATATTGCGGGATTAGTTTTACGTGTCTATCCATGATTTCAATGTAACTTGTTTCACTGTCTGGCTGATCTGCCATGATGAAACCATCCAAGGTTGTCACACCAGTGCCGATTATCGCATAATGTTTGACACCGCTTGGTAATGGATACGGGGAATC
>NZ_RCMC01000252.1:0-769 GCF_011319475.1 Candidatus Nitrosotalea sp. FS | reverse complement strand
TTTGCACTTTGTATCAAATCATTATTAGGAGACCAGACGTTGTCTGTACCAGAATAAAATACTAGAGTTCCCATATTGACGTCCTTGTACTTCATTTGGAAGGACTGGTCAAATGTGAGATACTGGCTGTTTTTAGCATCATATACAAATGGAACCCAGGGGCACAGCTCATAGACTGCAGCAGAATTTTGAGCCAAGGCCTTGACTACAAGTGGGTTTATGAAAGGATTGCCAAATGTATACCCGTTTACCAAAGCATAGTAGGGCTTGACTGCACCAAAAAATGGAGTGCCAATTGTAATCAATGTATCCACCTTTGATGAACCGATTGAATCTACGTATGCCTTTGCAATGACTCCGCCCATGCTGTGTGCAATCAATATCACCTTGGATTGTCCTGTGGAGGATCGACCTGGTTTACTAGATGGTCTAGTTCAGCAAGGTGTATTTGGTTGTCAAGCCTCCAGTCGTATGGAAACTCGACAAGATCTTTGCCTAACGTATAGCCTTCGTTATTTACTAGATAATCTTCAAATCCGCCGTAAAAGTTGAATGGGTTTGCACCCGAAGTCATTCCATGATTTGCAAAAATTCCGTTTGTGACAACATGATACCCAGCTTGTGATGTGTAAGCCGGTGTTATACCGTCAGGTTTCAATAACATGCCTTGTGATGAACCATAACTAAATGGCCAAAGATTTACTCTGGCAGCAAAATTAGGATCACTTGTGACTTCATCAAGGTATGTACCTGCAACTCCTGGAAGAAA
>NZ_RCMC01000267.1 GCF_011319475.1 Candidatus Nitrosotalea sp. FS | reverse complement strand
AAACAATGAATCTTGCAAGATTTGAGATCGGTTTCAAAAAAATCGATGACTGTAGTTGGTTATAAAATATTGTAGATTCTTTCAAAATATACTTGGTCTAATTCCTATAGTGATCATTTTTAATAGAACTATCTTCTATAAGTAAACTACCTTTTGATTCCATCCTTAAAAAAAACACACAAGACCTTACTTTCAAAAATCCTATCCGTTTTCATTGCAATAGTTCTAATCTCCTCTGTCGCCATTCCAATTTTAGGATATACTAAGCCAGTGTTAGCTCAGACAACAAGCGGTATAGTGTATGTTACCGCTCAATGCTGTGATGGTTCTATAGTTGTAGAATCATCTGCAATAAATGGAGGCCAGCAAGTTGTGGTACCGTCCGGAGGTGAAGTTGGTCCATACACTATACCGTCTGGCACAAGTGTTTCTCTCACTGCAAACCCGACTAGTGGAAATTATTTCTCAATGTGGACCGGCGAAATAAATGGAAATGGTTGCCCCCTGTCAAATGGGTTTGCAATTTGCGGTTCTAGCAGTTCACTTACTTTTACCGTGACATCTGGTACAACTAGCATCACTGGAAGTTTCACATCAAGTCCACCACAATTAACTCCTACAACAACCTCAGTTTCGTCATCAGCAAATCCGTCAACATCTGGTCAACCAATAGCCTTTACAGCTACAGTATCCCCAGTACCGAATGGTGGTGCAGTACAATTCCAAATTGACGGTGCAAATTATGGTTCACCGGTTACAGTGATCTCAGGATCTGCCACGTCTACAATTACCAGTACATTGGCGAGTGGCTCTCATACAATAAATGCCATGTATTCTGGTACAACAAATTTTGCTAGCAGCAGTGGTACACTAACACAAGAAGTAAATCCGTCGACACAGCCTGGTGGCACAAATACAGGAACGGTTGCTGTTACATTTATAGAAACTGGACTACCTCAAGGAACTTCATGGTCTGTAACATTGAATGGAAATACGCAATCATCTACGTCTACCAGCATCATGTTCAACGAACCTAACGGAAACTATCAGTTTGTAATCAATCCTCCCACATCTTATAATGTAGTTCCATATTCTGGTTCATTAACAGTAAATGGTAATCCGATATCACAGGCTTTGACATTTGTTCCCCCTGTACAAGAATCCGGGTCTACTCCTGTTTCAATGTCACTTACAGGTACGGTGTCAGGACCTATAAACAACCTTCAGATGACGTTAACATCTGGTACCATAACTGCAGGTGGCACAACTTATCCTGTGACAGGATCTCCAGGGCAATTCTGTAACCAAAATAATGTTGTATGTAACTCTCCAAATGGAGTATTGTCTGCAGGAAGTATTCAATTGCCCAATGGTTTGGTTTTGGGTCTAGCATCTTGTTATACGCAAGCAAATAACAATCAACTTCAATTAAGCTTCTACAATGGCAGACCGAATACTTGTGGAGGAACAACTGCAATAGTACAACCTCCATCAAACGCATTCTATTGTCCATTCAACGCCACTGGATCATTGACTGTTACTGGCTCACAAGCAACTATTACCGCATCTGGAACTGGAAATTGCAATATTCCAACTAGTCAAACTCCTACAACAACCTCAGTTTCATCATCACAAAACCCATCAGCGACAGGTCAATCAGTTACTTTCTCAGCTGCTATATCTCCAATACCTGATGGTGGTACGGTTCAATTTCTTGTTGATGGTATACCTGCAGGTAATCCAGTCTCGGTATCAGGAGGACAAGCTACCTATAACACTTCATCGCTTTCTATAGGAACGCATCAAATTACTATATCATACTCAGGGGATACAAAATTCTTGTCTAGCATATCTCGTGCAATTAACCAAACAATCAATCCATCAACTATTGTAATAACAAATACGCAATTTCCATCACAGGTGTATCAGGGTCAGGAATTTACAGTATCCTTGGATGTATCTAACCAAGGATCTGTTTCTGTTAATCCTAATCTCTATCTGTCTCTAGACTCCCAGAGCACAATTCCAACCGTCGATGCACTAGGAAATCAACCACAAATTCTGTGTAGTCCTGTAGGTGGAGCGTCTATCCCTCCAAACGGTCAAGAAACAATTTCATTTCAATGCGTGGCCAATTGGTCTTTCTCAGCACCTCCATCTTTTGTATCTACAACATTAGGCGCTTTGCTTAGCCTAGGTACGACTGCATTAAGTGACTCAAACTTACTCACTTTTGTAAAGGCATATTCGTTATATCCTAACTTGTTAGTCCAAATTACTAATGCCGCTAACATAAGCACTCAGGCAGTACAAGATGTTGGAACCAACATAGGATTGTTGCAGCTCATTAATAATGGAGCTGTAACTCCAATTGTTCAGTATAATCTCCAACTCTACACAAACTCCCATGTTGTGCAAATTAATCCGTCTATGCAACCAATTCAAATTGTGATAAATGGTTCTCCTGCGAAAATATCTGCTCTGTGGGATTATGCAGGAATAGAGGTAAGTTCACCAGCTGTTTCGGGCGGTCTAGTTCTTGCAGGAACAGCTGCTTTTGGAACATGCGCCTTCACATTTGGCGTAGGATGTATAGTAGCAGGAACATTGTATGCTACAGCAGCGCTAGAGGGTTCAGCTCTACCAGCATACTATCAAAAACAAATGAGTGATCCTTCATCAAACTATACTCAATTTGTTTCTCCTGAACCGCCATCCTCTCTGATTCTTTCGTTAAACAACAGTACCGCAGGACATGCTCTATACAATCTTGCGTTGTACGAGAGTTATCTTAATGCCTCCACAATATCAAACGCTCGAGCTTACGGTGCAATTCAAAACAATTCTACCTACTATGCATACATACAAGGATCAAAGGCAGAGCAGTATGCCAACGACGCCTCTTCATATTTCCAACAATTCAAATTATATCTAGATGAGTCATTGCAAGAGCTCAATAGTACCGGATCCTTGAATCAAACAGAATTCAATAATGCAAAACTCACATTGTCAAAACAGGGCTTGCCTCAAGATATAACACAGATATTAAGTGCTCTACATCTAAGCGGAAACATCAACATGACTCAGCTTGAAAATCTGCAATATCAACCAGTAAATATGACGTTGATACAATCCATACAAAATGGTGGTTCCGATCTATCTCAACAGGACAAGAACTATTTGAAAAATCTTTCCAATACTGTGCTATCCAATGGACCCACCCTGAACATTATTTCTCCACACGACGGATCCATCCTTAATCATAACACGTTCTACGTGTCAGGCACAACAAATGATACCGCGGGAATACAAAAGGTGAGAATATCTGTAGATGGAAACCAACCATCATCTGCCATTCTGAACTTTGGATCATATGTAAACTCGACAGTGTCTTGGGTATACACCACACCGACTCTTCTAGATGGTTCACACGTCATAATTGTAAATTCTACATCTCATGATGGAAAGAGTTCACTGGTCTCAATATTGGTTACAGTAGATACAATTCCACCCGAATCATATCTCGAGTTTAATTCAACAACAAAAGATGTAACATTGCATGGAAATGACAGCCTATCTGGAATTCCAAGTAATCCTATCTTACCGACATCTGTTGCTTCAGCTAAGTGGGGTGATGATGACAACAAGCTAGATAATGATACTGACAAAGGAGATTCTCAGATTAGAACTTACAATATGGAGGACAGAGCGGGAAATACATTGGTATTGATTGAGAAGGTTAGAACTAACGGTGATGAAGTAAAAGTTAGAATTCTGAGTCTACAATACAACCATGGAAAGATTATCTCTACTCTACCAAATGAAGAAAAATTCAGTTGGTCAGAAAACAAAGATCATAGTATAAAAGAATTAGAACAACACGTAACAACAGGCAAGGATAAAAACAAACAAAACATAGATGCAAAATATTCTTCTAAAGACAACAAGACCACAATACATGTTAAAATTCCGTCTAAACATGTTGTTCATGACATAAAGGAATCTGGGCCGATTCTATTACATGTAGCCTCAAATAATGGGACTCTTGTAGTGAATGGATACTAATCTAGTTCAAAACATCTCCAAGGAATCCAGTCACTAAAATCTGATTTGAACCTAAAACTTAAATTCAAAAATCTATATTGTAAATCATTCTTGAATATGAACTACAACCGGAATGGTAAAATGGGACCATATAGTCTGGCATCCCCTCCAGTCCACTCCTTTTAGTCTC
>NZ_RCMC01000025.1 GCF_011319475.1 Candidatus Nitrosotalea sp. FS | reverse complement strand
GCCTCCAAAGGAGAGGCTGCCTCTTGATCGCTCCACTTCGTATCCAGTAATTGCTGAACCGCCATTAGATGTTGGTGCAGTCCATGATAGTGATACCTGCGCGTTGCCTCCTGTTGCTTGTAGATTCTGTGGAGCTGATGGAACAGTTGAGGTGAAAGTACCAGTGGAATAGTATGTTGTCAGGGTAACACTCTGTGTAGGTGTGATGGTATAGTAGCTGTTAGTTGTTCCATCTTGCCAGTGATTGAATATGTTAATGCCATAGTTTCGTACATGGACAATGTATGTTGTTCCAGATGTAACTGTGAACGATGCAGGTGTAAAGGTATCTGATATGGTAGTACCATCAGTATAGCGAATTACAACTGACATGCCATTGATTGGTGTTCCTGAGAGGTCTACTGACTTTACAGATATGGTTACCTGTGTGGTGGCTGGTGGTGGAGATACAGAATTGGTTGTTGTATATGCGGTATCTGATGGACTACTGGTACCAATTGAGTTTATTGCTGATACTCGGTATGTGTAGGCAGTACTTGGAGTCAGTCTAGTATCAGAGTATGTTGTAGCGGTTGAACCAGTGTTGNAGAGCCACCGTTATTTGCAGGAGTTGTCCAGGACAGGTTGATTTGTGATGTAGATGTAGTTGTAGCAGTAAGACCGGTTGGAGGTTGTGGTGCGGTAGGAGTTCCAGACGAACTGGTTACAGAATATACGTCGCCGCCATAAATGCTTACAGAGCTTGATGCGATTATGGAATTGTTTGAATCATATACGTTGATAGTACCTGCTAATGGAAATTCATACATGCCAACATTTAGTGTAGCAGTGCCTGCACTCACAGGAGCAGTTGCAAGAATATTTCCTGTAGTACCAACTATCTGTACCGTAACAGCATTANCTGCTAATGGAAATTCATACATGCCAACATTTAGTGTAGCGGTACCAGCACTCACAGGAGCAGTTGCAAGAACATTTCCTGCAGTACCAACTATCTGCACTGTGGCAGCATTGGAAGGATTGTTTGTAACCTGGATGTTTTCATCGGTTGTAGAATAGTAATTGGAATAAGTTGTATAGTCCATTGAACTCGATGATGTGTCCGCTTGGACAAATGCATGAAGTGGAGTAGGCATATTCAGATTCATGGTACTATTTGAAAAAACAGATTTACCACCGATGTAGACGTTGAGATAATTATTTCCATTTGTCATGATTGTACAGTCTTCGGTTTGAGGCAGTGAATCTCTTGGAGGTGCATAGAGAGTTTTCCATGTAGAACCAGCGTTAGTCGAGTATTGAACAATCCAATAGTATCCCGTGTGATCCGCATATGCTTGACAGCCTACAATTCCAGCATAGTTTGATCCCTCGACGTACAAGCCAGGATTGAATACCCCGTCTGCTACGGAGGCATATGGAATTGTCAAGCCAGCATGGAAAAGATGAGCATTTGCCTTGGCAGCAGCTGCATAGTGGTTGACCCATTGTCCGCTTTTAGGAGATTGCACTCCAAGGTGAAGTCCTTGTGAGTCTTCATGTAAATCATACAAGGTTGCAGTGCCTCCAAAAGTCCAGCCCGAAGTGTTCCCAGTTGTGAACGAATCAGACGAGACAAGACCTGATTGGATTTTATTAACAGAGCCAGTAGTTGCGCTTGCAGTACCTATTGTTGGCACTAGTATTCCAATCATGACGACCATTATCATTACACCTGATAATGCCAGTGTGATACTATCAGATTTTATCAAAACTCAATCTCCATGAAGTACCATACCAATCAACATACCATCACGTCGCAGAATATTTTTGACTATGCACATATTTGTACATAAAACGAATCTGAATTAGAATTACGTAACACGAGTATAGTTTTTGACTTGGGTGTTTTGGTCTATCAAATTCATCTTTTACAAATCAGATGAAAATTTGATCGGCACTTGTTAAGATCGTCTTTGCAGAAAAAACATGACAAAGACACATTCAGGCAGTTTTAATTTNCATCTTTTACAAATCAGATGAAAATTTGATCGGCACTTGTCAAGATCATCCTTACAGAAAAAAATATGACAAAGACACATTCAGACAGTTTTAATTTCGAAAAAATAACATGGAACTATGTTTCATGTAATAGTACCCTAATACCTTTATAGAAAGAAAGGTGTTCTCATGTAATGAAAAACCGTAGTAGGATTGAAATTACCAATATGATGTTAGATGCTGCAAGAAGCGGTGCTACCAAAACACAGATAATGTACAAGTCATATCTTTCTTATTCTCAACTTGTAGAGTATATGAAATATTTACAACAAAATGAACTAATAACACAGGAAGAAGGTACACAACTGTACAGACCAACTGCGAAGGGATTGAAATTTTTGAATCTGTCAGAGGAGCTAAGTGAAATGACATTTGCGACTAGACTTGTCGAATCATAATAGAATCTAAACTCCAAAACTTGATACAGCAAACTCTTGCAAAATAAACAGCAAACATCTTACAAGAGTTATTGGTACAGTTTTTCTAGTTGTAGTTTAGCACATTTATGTTTCCAGTTAGATCCATAAAGTAGAGTTTTCCATTCCACTCTTGCATATAGATTGGACCCTGGTTCAGGCCATACAATAGCGGTACAGCTTGTCCTATTGGATATCCGCTTGCAGGATCTGTTGTCGGTGGAGCTACACTTGATGGTAGAAGTGCGGCGATAAAGCCCACACCATAGTCTCCAAATATNCGCTTGCAGGATCTGTTGTTGGTGGAGCTGCACTTGATGGCAGCAGTGCAGCAATGTTACCTATACCATAGTCTCCAAAAACGTATGCGCCATTCAGATTTGGATATGTTGTTCCATGGTAGAAAACACCAGCAGAGAGTGCATCAAGATTAGCAGTTGGGCCAGTCAGTGGCTCTACTCCTTGATGTGCATACCAGTATAGTGGTGGCACATAGTTTGCTACGTTTTGTGGGTTACCAACTGGTGGACTCTCATAGTTAGACCATCCTGCATTAGTACCAGCAGTAGTTAGATCCTCAATTCTCNGTGGCGTATAGTTTGCCAAGTTTTGTGGGTTACCAACTGGTGGGCTCTCATAAGCATCCCATCCTGCGTTAGTGCCACCAGTAGTTAGATCCTCAATTCTATCCCATGTGTTAAAGCCTACATCAGAAGCATAGAGCTTGCCTGTCTGTGAATCTATATCAAAAGTATATGGATTTCGTACTCCATATGCCCAGATCTCTTTTTTGATCGATGAGTTAGTACTTGATGCAAATGGGTTTGTACTTGGAATTGAATATAATTTACCATTCACTGGAGAAGCAAGCGGTGTTATATGCAATATCTTTCCTTGCAATGTTGTCAATTTCTGTTGTTCAGTAAATGTCCACCCGTCACCTGTTGATATGTAGAGGTTACCCTGTGAATCAAACTTTAGAGTACCTCCATTGTGACCGTTGTTAAATGCCGGAATATTGCCCAGTACAAGTTGTTCACCTACTGACTTGTCTGCTATAATATTTCCAGAAGAGTCAGTTGTAGCATGATATCTTATGAGTTCACCCACCACAGAGTTCGATACAGTTCTTGTGACGTAAAAGTAAACATACTGTGAGGCCGAGGATGTTGCCCAGTTTGGATCAAATGCAACTCCTAGCAACCCATTTGTTTCATAATTTGTTTGTAGGTTTGGTACTTTGACAAATGGTACTGTTTGTTTTACAAACTGTCCGTTTACATTCTTGAATACAAGTACATTTCCAGTATTTTTTTCATTGACCATGAATGCACCAGAACCATCTACGCCAGGTCCATTGTCAGGAATAAAGGCAAAGTAGGCTGGGAAATTAAGTCCTTTTATGAGAGTTTGAGCACTAAATGCATGAGCATTTGGATCAACATTAAAGGAAGTAGAGAATGCATCACCCTTTGCATCGGAAATTGTTATAGTGTGGGAACCAGGTAAAGCTCCACTTGGTATAGTAAAGTTTCCTTCAAAATTACCATCTACATCAGATGTTATGGCAGCAGATGGGGTAATTGTANTGTAATTGTTGTACCATCAAACTTTATCGTAATAGCAGAATTTGCCGCATATCCATTACCTTGGCTTGTCGGAATTAATACAGATGAGCCTGCTTTACCTGATGTTGGAAAGATGTAGACGTGTGGTGATATAGTAATGGACTGGCTAGCAGCATTCTTTGATGCATCTTGGGCAGTAATGGTGTGTGTGCCTGTAACAGATACTAGTGCAGACATTATTGCAACAAAATTTCCATTAGAATCTGTTGTTATTGTCAAGGGAGTAGTGGAATAACCATTATCTTGCGAACCCACTCCAATAGCCGTACTATCATATGATATGGTAATCAGTGAATTTGGTGCAAATTTGGTTCCGGTTAT
>NZ_RCMC01000175.1 GCF_011319475.1 Candidatus Nitrosotalea sp. FS | reverse complement strand
GCCAGATGATAGTCATGGTGGGAGGAAAATCTGAGACATATCAAAGATGTAAACCAGTACTCGATACCATCGGAGAAAAAACATTTTACTTGGGAGAAAATGGCTCAGGTCATGCAATGAAGCTTGCAATGAATTCACAGATTGCAATTCTTGCGCTTTCAATTTCAGAGGGAATCATACTTGCAAAAAAATCTGGGCTTGATCCTACCACATTTCTTAAAGTTCTAAACTCCACATATTTTAAGACAGGAATGAGTGCAAACAAGGGACCAAAGATGGCAAAGGGTCAGTTTGAGCCAAGTTTCTTTCTTAAAATGATGCAAAAAGATCTTGACGAGATCGATTACACAGCAAAAGAGTTTGGTGCAAACATGCCCATGTCAAAACTTGCAAACCAGTTATACCAAAAGGCAATCAAGGCAGGTTTTGGGGATATAGACTACACAGGAATCTTGGCATATCTTGAAGGATCCAAGTAACAAATCACAGTTCTTCTGGAGGCTTTATCTTTCTGAAACTAAAAAATATTCCAACATCGTAGACAATCTTTAGTACACCTCCTACAACAAAGGGGGCAGAAAGCGAAAGTGTCTGGATTATGATTCCAGTAATTGATGGGCTTATTGCCTGCGATATGTTTCGTGAGGTATTTGTATAAACAGCAGCAGGGATTCTCTCATTTTCGCTTACTACTCCCATGATATACGATTGCCTGGTTGGAACATCCATTTGTGATAGACTCATCCTTGCAAAAAATAGAGATACCGCAATCCATAGAGATGGGGCAAAGGCAAGCAGTATCAACAAGATATTTGACGGAATGTGTGTAAAGACCATCGTATTTACCAAGCCAATCTTTGATGCAATTTTGGTTGATGCCATGTAAGATACAGCCGTCAACACACCTGCAATTGCAAATATGTATGATAACGAAGAAAGGTCTGCACCAAACTTGGTGTAAAACCAGAATGAGACTATACTTTGTATCACAAATCCTCCCCCAAACGAATCGACTGCAAAAAGCGAAGACATTTTCAAAATGATATTTTTAGATTTTGGAGAGATGTTTTTAATCGACATGCCAGACTTGTTTTCTTTTGCCTCGATGTTTTTAGAAAGCATCATGTATATCACGAGAACCACAACTGCACATGCTGCATAAATTAAGAACAGTTCCTTTATTGCACCAATTTTATCAAATCCATAATTTTGTAATATTGATGGCAGGCCTGACAACAACACACCTGCAGACATGGCAAAGGTTCCAACTGCATTATAGATTGCAAATATCGAGTTTCTTTTTTTGGCATCACTTACAGTCTGTGGTAGTATTGCCTGCTCTAATGACAAAAATGCCCCAACTTCAGATCCTGTGACGTTTATTGTTCCAACAAGGGCTGCAATTACTAGTGCGATGTAATTGCTTGTTACAAAAAATATTACAGACGATGCAATCATCAGTGCGGCATAAATTATCAGAATATTTTTTCTTCCAATTTTATCTGCATATGCACTTGATAAAAGATTGAAAAATACGCTGTTTACAAGCGTGGCAGTAAGTACGATACCAACTAGAATATCATCAAATCCTACCAGTTTTAGGTAGATTGCAAGAATTACGCTAAGAAACCCATATGAGAAAGTTCTGACAACTCGAGCCCCAAGCAAGAGCTTGCCGTCACGTGATAACCACTGGAGACTCATTTGCCAAGCTTTGCCTTGTTTGCTTCAATGTCAGAGGCCTCGATTTTTTTAAACAACGGTGATGCTGCTCCAATCTTGTGGCCTTGAGGTATCTTGATTTCAGACATGGAACCCCATGATTGCTCTGATACAGAGCCTGCTATTCCAAGCTGCTCCCATATCTTCTGCGATGACTCGGGCAAGAATGGATATAGAGATATGGCAAGGCTGCGAACAGCATTTACAGAAACAAATACACAGTTGCCAGAGCCTGGTCCACCTTTCCATGGTTCTTTTTTCTGGAAATATTGGTTAAAGTGTGCAGAAAATTCAATGATTTTTTTCAGTGCCTTGTCAAGACTGTTGCTTTCCATCAATGAGGTCAGCTCGCTTGAAAAATTGGTAATCTTTTCCTGCGCTTCCTTGTCAGCACCATCAAACTCTGTTACATTTGGCACAACTCCTGCCATGCTTTTATGGGTAAAGCCAAGTGCTCTGTTGATAAAATTTCCAATGTTTCCAATCAGTTCAGAATTAATTCTTGATGCAAACTCTTCCCAGTCAAAATTAAGATCATCTTGGCTGTAAGGAGTTATCAGTGCAAGATAAAATCGCAAGTAATCTGCAGGGTATATTCCAAGAAAGTCTTTTAGTCCGATATACCAATTGCGGCTCTTTGATATTTTTTTAGACTGGAGCATCAAGTGCCCACGAGTCGGGATGTAATCAGGAAGTTTGAATTCATTTTTAATTCCAATTCTCATTGCAGGTAAGAACAAATAATGGTGGTACACGATATCTTTTCCAATGAAATGGTAAATGTCTGCCGAGTTCCAGAATTGTTTTCCGTCAAGCCCTTTTCCGTCTAGAAATTTTATTGCAGTAGAGATGTATGCTAGGTGGTTGTCAAACCATCCGTAAAAGACCTGTCCCTTGGCATCATCAAGTGGTATCGGTACACCCCAGTTCATATCTCGCGTGATATCCCAGTCAACTAGGCCCTCTTTTATCCAGTTTTGCACGTACTTTTTGACGTCTCTTTGGAGATGCGAGTCTGCTTCAAGCCACTGGTTTAGTTCATTGACAAAGTTTGTCAGTTTGAAAAAATAGTGTCTTGTCTTTTCTTTTGTCGGTGGATTTTTGCATATTGAGCATTTTGGATCTTCGATCTCTTCTGGCNAAAATAGTGCCTTGTCTTTTCTTTTGTAGGCGGATTTTTGCATATGGAGCATTTTGGATCCTCAATCTCTTCTGGTACTCTGCCGCATTTTTCGCACAAGTCAGAGTACTGGTCTTCTGCCTTGCAGTATGGACAACGCCCTAGAACGTACCTGTCAGGCAGGAATTTTTTGTCAATTGTACAATAAAACTGGATGATTTCTTTTTCGTAAATGTGCCCGTTTGCCTGCAATTTTTTAAAGACATCCTGTACAAAGGTTACGTTTTCTGGCGAACTGGTTCGGTAAAAGAAATCAAATGAAATACCAAACGATGTAAAATCCTCATGATCTCGCTTGTTCCAAATTTTCACATACTCTTCTGGAGTCTTGCTCTCTTTCTCAGACTGGATTAGAATCGGCGTGCCAAAATCATCAGACGCACAAAAATAATATGCCTCTGTACCATTTAATTTTAAAAATCTAGTAGTGATATCAGCAGGTAGGTAAGTGGATGCAACGTGTCCAAGATGTATTTCGCCATTCGCATATGGAAGTGCACTTGTTATAATTGCCCTTTTCATTATCAGGGTACAGTTTGTGTCTGATTTAAGCTATGCCCAGCTCTGACCGTATTTTATCTGGGCTGCAGTTGGCTTGTCCATTTCTACATTCATTGCCTTGAGTGCATCTACTGCAATCTGGATATCAATTTCTTGTGGAACTGTAATCACATTCTTTCCTATTTTTTTGTGGTTCTTTGCAATGTATATCATGGACAATAATTGATTTGAAAATGATTGGGCCATTACCTCTGGTGGGTGTCCCTCTGCTGCAACAAGATTTGCAATCCTTCCCTTGCCAATAAGATACATCTTCTTTCCATTTTTGAGAACACATTCGTCAAGATTTGGTCTTACTTCTCTTATAGATTTTGATTCAGTTAACAAGAACTTGGCATCAACTTCAACATCAAAGTGTCCCACATTGCCCATGATTGCACCATTTCTCATGGTAACGATGTGTTCTTTTCTGATTACACCTGTTTGGCCTGTTGCGGTAATGAATATCTCGCCACTCTTTGCAGCTTCAGCCATTGGAGCAACTTCAAAACCANTCTTTCCTATTTTTTTGTGGTTCTTTGCAATGTAGATCATTGACAATAATTGATTTGAAAATGATTGTGCCATTACTTCTGGCGGGTGTCCTTCTGCTGCAACAAGATTTGCAATCCTCCCCTTTCCAATGAGGTACATCTTCTTTCCATTTTTGAGAACACATTCGTCAAGATTTGGTCTTACTTCTCTTATAGATTTTGATTCAGTTAACAAGAACTTGGCATCAACTTCAACATCAAAGTGTCCCACATTGCCCATGATTGCGCCGCTTCTCATGGTAACGATGTGCTCTTTTCTAATTACTCCGGTCTGGCCTGTTGCGGTAATGAATATCTCACCACTTTTTGCGACTTGAGCCATCGGAGCAACTTCAAAACCGTCCATGTGAGCCTCTAATGCGCGCACAGGATCAACTTCAGTAACAGTAA
>NZ_RCMC01000255.1:791-4504 GCF_011319475.1 Candidatus Nitrosotalea sp. FS | reverse complement strand
GGTTACCATGGACATTCACAGGATATTTCGCCTTGAAGGATCAATTAACAGCAAGAGTGGGCTATCAAAGATCCATTGCACAAACTTGGATTCATTTGATCCATATTTGGAAGCATGTCTTTTGGGAGATGATGCCGTTGATATCATTGCAGACTGTCCGGTGCAAATCAGACTCAAAAACAAGAAATTTGGACCATATCATACCGAGAGAGTCTCTTTGCCAAAATATGCAGCAGTCTACATGTTGTGCAAAGGCCTAGGAAATGCAGTCTGACAAGCTTCTTTTGACTTATTAATGGTATTTTGGAAAAGAAATCAGGTAGACATTAATTTGACACAAAGGAAGGTAGCTTGATTTTGTACAACTCATCGACCCAATCCAGCCCGCCTCCGCGTGATGCAGGAAGATATGTCAAAATTGGTGTTGCTGCCCTAATTGCAATTGTAATCTTTGTCCTGACAAGCAACCAGGCAGTTGTATTGTATATGAACTCGCAAGAGTTTGGCACTTTATTTACAAAACCATTATACTTTTCACTTGTCTCTGCTCTAGTTCTTGCCGCTATTACGCTGATTCGGGTGAACATAAAAAATCGCTCATCAATGGCATGGTACGGACTAAACGTTGTCCTGACATTTTTCAAGCGAGGAAATAATTATTCTGTAACAGAAAACATTCCAAGCTTCAAGGAATACAAGCTAAGTGTTCCAAACTTTATCATCTGGCAAATAACAAAGGTCGTTCTCTTTGGTGCATTCTTTGCAAATCTAATGTTTGGGTTTGCACTTGTCTACTTGCTTGATGGCCACGACCTGAGTGTTAACAGCATATGGAAGATATTCTCACTCCCATTTGTCACACCGCCTACTGATCCGTCATATGCTGCAACTCATGTAGTGCCAATGATTCCATCGCTGACAATTATTGTTCCGCCAATGCTTGCTGTGATTGGCCTAAGGCTTGTACTCTATGTGGGGCTGCACAATATCATAGGGCTTGTTACTAGATATCTACAAGATGCTGCAAAGGGCAAGCCAAAGTTTCTAGATTATGTATCTACAATTGAGGCAATAATTGGAATTGGAATAATCTGGGCTGGAGTAAACATGTTCTTTACAAACCAGATTGATTACAATACAAAATATGCAATAGGCGGTACACTTGCTGCAGGATTTGCATTAATTGGATTTTATTTTGTTGACAAGTTCAAGTCTCGAGTCATCATATTACCTTCAAAGCGTGACATCTACATTCGCGTACTTACTTTGATTGTAATTGCACTCATTGCAGGTTCCATAATGATGGTAAACAACAGCATCGCAGATGCAAGAAAGATAGAATTTCTTGGTCCATACAAGGCAGAGCAGATAGGTGTAAACCGTTACCTTGGACAACTNAGTCCTGTTTCTCCAGGAGACATTCCAAATTATGTGGCACAAAATAATGATCTGCTAAGCAAGGTTCGAGTCTGGGACTGGGATGCAGCATTTGCAAAACTAAAGCCAGAGATTGGTCTTATACCATATGTAAATTTTGAAAATAACGACATACTACGATTCAATGATACGCTGTACTGGTCTGCATCGATGAAGCCTGTACTGCCTGATTCAGTTACACAAGAAAACACGTGGTATAATCAGCATCTTGTATACACTCACGTTGACAATGGTTTTCTTACACTTAATGCTCAGAACGGAACAATTGTTGACAGCAGCAAATTCTTCCAGCAACGAATGATATACTATGGTGAGGGTGGTCTGTTTTCAGACACATGGGCAGCCTATCCTCAGAACAGGCAGACTACGGCAGAACTTAACAATGCGACATACAATGGAAGCGGAGGAATTGATGTCAAGCCTCCAATCAGCCAACTCTTTGAGCCAAACTTTTTCTTGTCCTATCCAACTGAGCCAATTCACATCATAAGATACAGAGATGTCCATGACAGAATGCAATTACTTTATCCATACTTCCAGTATGACTTGCAAGGAAAACAACTAGACATTCTTCCAGTAAGTGATGGCAAGAACACATACTGGCTTGTACCANATGTCCATGACAGAATGCAATTGCTTTATCCATATTTCCAATATGACTTGCTTGGAAAACAGCTAGATATTCTTCCAGTCAGTGATGGCAAGAAAACATATTGGCTTGTACCGNGGTGACTCTAATCAAGACAGGTGATGACTTTTTCACAGACATGTTTGCAAATCAGTATGGTGATCAGTTCATTGACATGCCACAATGGCTTAGCAAACAACTTCGATATCCAGAAGCTCTCTTTAACTGGAGAGTTGAGATGTTCAACATTTACCACGTGACAGATACTTCAACATTCATACAGGCAAAGGACTTTTACGAAGTACCACAAAATCTTGGAACTTATTATGTGGAAGAGAAACCACCTGGATTTGACAAGCCCACATATGTTGGAATACTTTCCCTTGAACTACGAGGCTCTCAAGGGCGAAACTTGGCAGGATACATGATAGTACAAAATGATGTTTCAAGCTTTGGCAAGATGCAGTTCTATCAAGTACCGCTTGATTCCAAGACAAAACTTCTAGGTCCATCTGCAGTACAAGAAGCGTTAGCAAGGGAATCCGACTTTGCACAGCTGCAAACTCTGTTGCGAACACCTAGAANTCTATCAGGTACCGCTTGATTCCAAGACAAAACTTCTAGGACCAACTGCAGTACGCGAAGCGTTAGCAAGGGAATCAGACTTTGCTCAGCTGCAAACTCTACTGCGAACTCCTAGAGTAGGAGATAACATTCTGTACAAGATAGGAGATCAAGATGTTTACTTTATTCCTGTTTATACCGCAGGCTCTGGTGGAGTGGTAACACAACTTGGTACCATTGCAGCAGNTTGGCAAAGGTAAGCGGCGTTGCACCAGCCAATGTCACTGCAGCATTACAACTAGATGAAACAACTAGAGTATCAACAGTAAGNGTTTGCTACTTACTTGGCAAAGGTCAGTGGTGTTGCACCAGTCAATGTCACTACGGCATTACAACTAGATGAAACATCCAGAGTATCAACAGTAAAANTTTGCTACTTACTTGGCAAAGGTCAGTGGCGTTGCACCATCTAACGTCACTACAGCATTACAACTAGATGAATCAACTAGGATGAATACCGTAAAAACAATACTTACTGATCAAAAAATTACAGTACTTACTCCAATAGCTATCCAGTTCCCGCTTACATTTGAGGAAGGCAAGGTGTCCTTTACACAACAGTCTGATCTGGACAAGACAAAGAGTCTCATATCAGAATTTGTGAAAAACTTTGTCCAACCCAAAGACAGAGTATTATTCTGGCAAGACAACGGCACGGTAAAACTTGGAGCCGTATCGGTAAATGATGNCAAAGAGTCTCATATCAGAATTTGTGAAAAACTTTGTCCAGCCTAAAGACAGGGTGTTATTCTGGCAGGACAACGGCACGGTAAAGATTGGAGCCGTATCAGTAGAGGATAGCGTACCAGAACTGCACTATATTACCATAGGTGTACGATAGTTTGCTGCTAGTTGTAGACAATGGCTCTGTCTACACCCAGTCACTTTTGGACTGTATAAAAAATCTTGATGTAACATTTGAGCGCCATGCATTCTCTGATGTATCATCACTAGATCTTGGAAAATATTCATCTATCATACTATCAGGAAGGCGAAAAAACAATTCTGAGATGAACATGATAAA
>NZ_RCMC01000255.1:0-772 GCF_011319475.1 Candidatus Nitrosotalea sp. FS | reverse complement strand
CTCACCCTTGGCGGAACAATAAAAAAAATGACATCCTCTCGTCATGGATTGTATAAAGTAGAGATCACAAAAGACAATCCTNGCATCTGCTATGGTGCAGAGATACTTGCACTCACCCTTGGTGGAACGATAAAAAAAATGACATCTCCTAGACATGGAATATACAAAGTACAAATCACAAAAAATAATCCCCTATGTAGTGGACACATTGATGCCTTTGAAAGCCACTCTTACATGGTATCAAAACTTGGCTCTTTTTTTATTCCACTAGCTTCATCAANAGAGATGAGTACAGATGGGAAATCTTTGCTAGAAAGATTTTGTAACGTTACACAGTTTTAAGGTTCTATCAACTCTTCGGTAATGACATGATACCCAAATCATACCGATGCTAACTTGCTTCCATCTACTCGAAGGATTAGCGGCTGTATGAAAATATTATTCCAATCCACATTCCCCTTCATCGCTTCATCTAAAAGCCCTCTAGGATGGCAAAACCTACTCCACCCCTTGTAAGCAATATTCATGGATGCAATTACATCCCTGTCCATTGATTTCTTACAATTAATGCACAACAATTTTCGTCTGTGAAACCTATCCTCTTGGAGTTTCCCTCCGCATATTGGACAGAGTTGGCTTGTGCGTTTAGGATCTACGAATCTAACAGGAATTCCTTCCCATTCTGCCTTGTATGTAATCTGTCTTTGCAGTTCGTAGAACGACCATGAGTTTAATTTCCTTCTATACTTGTTTCCTTGACCGTTTCCCTTTC
>NZ_RCMC01000113.1 GCF_011319475.1 Candidatus Nitrosotalea sp. FS | reverse complement strand
TTTGTCTTATGAAATTTCTTAGAATATTTTGTACAAAACGGGATCTATGAAAAATACTCTAGTGTTAGTGATAATTGTGGACTTCATTCATAAAATTCTAAAATTCTCTAGGAGGGGTTTTGTTCACTTAGTTTAGTACCCCTTACTTAAATTTGAATCACAGTGATTAATGACCATATTGTCCTAACTTTGGTTCCATTTTTAGTTTATTTGTGAGTTAGAACATCAAAAAGTTATTATTTTAAGTCAGTTGATCCCATTGTTTCCTTTGCAATGTCTTCACCCCAGTTCTCTAAAATTCCACCAAAAGGTTCCCAAATCTTTAGCGCCAAATGGAGCATGCCAGGATCAAAACCTAGGGCTATTCCTCCAACATAAACCAGCCCAGAGAGAGGTGTTCCTGTTAATGACTGCAAATCTTCAAAATAATTCACATAATTCTCTCTCGCCTCTTCAAATGACCTTGAATAAGAAGAGACAGGCCCTATGAAATTTTTGGTGAAATCTAAAGGAGGGGTGGTAGGAAAGAGAATATTTTCATCAAGAGTAGGTGGAGAGATTGGGTTGGAGGTTGAGTCTGTTGCATAACTAGATGCGTGTTGAGTCATTTCATCGAGAGTATTATTCCAAGAATCTTCGAAACTTATTCCATCCAATCCCGTGGGGTCAATTCTATTAACAGGATTATTTCCGACATAACAATACAGATTTGTGAAATCTGGAACATACCTTAAGGGATTTCTTCCTGTTGATGTTATAGGATCTTCAGAAATCCAGCGTCCAATTTGGGTATTGTACCATCGAACGCCTATATTTTGAAGACCCGTATCAGGATCGGTAAAGAAACCTTTCCAAGACCAAAACTTGATTTGGTTCTGTCCAGTCACATTAATCAGACTTCCCCATGCGTCATATGACATGTTTGAAACTATGTTTCCTGAAGAATCAATTAGACCATTTATGCTTCGAAACCTATCTTGTATAGGAAAAAGTGAATTTACATAATTGGTACCACCTGTATTGATATCAGTACTTCTAACTCTAAGAAGAGACGCGTCAACATCCCAGGTAATAATCATCTGCAACGATTTGTTATCCTCAACCATAACAGGTTTGCCCATTGCATAGTAAAAGAATTCTATCTTTGTTTTTGATTTAGAACCTGATCCTCTCTTTATTGTCCTATTTACCAAATTTCCTTCAAAATCGTAAATATATGAAACCGAATATTTTGCAGTACTGACTGATCTCAGCCGGCCTGTTCCATCAAAGAAGAACTGCGCTGTACCAATTAGAGAAATATTTCCGTCATCATCATACGTAAACGTAGTATTTGATGATTGGTCCTTTGCAAGCCTATTGAGTCTATCATACATGTTCGGCGTTGGTGTGACGGCACCATTGATCTGTGCAGAGAATTTCCTGTTATTTGCTTCATCATAATCAGAAAGAAAATCAGTATTTCCATCGAAGACCAGCTGCTTAATGCCATCATAGTAAAAATTTTCTTGGTCGGCAGCCTGTATCATATCAAGCAGTCCATCATCTCTATACGTATAATTTTCAGAAAAAATTTCATTTCCTGCAAACTGTTGGACCAAAGAACTAATCTGGTAACGATCATCGTAATCAAAATCAGTTTCCAAAGAAAGGTCTTGTAATATTCGTTCGTAGAGGTGAAGTACTTTGGTTTTCGTTCCAACCTTCTTACTGTATTTGTAATTCCAGCTGAGAGAACCATCCATCGCATTCGAGTCGCTAAGTGTAGATGGCCTACCAAGGTCGTCAAGCTGGTATGAAATCGCATAATTACCATCCGTGTCCTGCACATCAGTCAATCGATTATCCTTATCATAGGTGAAGCAAAGTTGAAACCCATTCGGTTCTTGTCGAAGTATGAGATTTCCTGCCTCATCATAGACAAAATTAGTTTTACCGGGAATTTCAGAATCTGAAACAGTTAGAGGTTTTCCCAGATGATCGTATTCTTCATAACTCACGCTCTTCCCCTTGACCGTCTTGTTGCCATCATTCCAATCTGGATATGTTATCGACTTTACATATCCTAACGAATCGTAAGTATAACTGGTAATGTTACCAATACGATCTACAAAGTACTGTAGTTGTCCTGCTTCGTCATATGTAAAAACCGTATATTTTGGATTAGGTATGTTGTGGTACCATCGGTATAGACGCCCCATATCATCAAAGTCAAAAAGGATTTCCAATCCCTTTGGATTTGTGAAGGATTTTGGTCTACCCAGTGGTGTATAATCGAAATCATACTCAAGATCTGAATATGGTATTATAAGTGAGAGAGATTGGGGATCCGCAGGACCCGGTTTCAACGCGGGACGATGTCTAATAATCTTGCTTATCCTCTCATTACCATAGTATTCGTAGTCGACCGTGTCACCAACGGGATCCATTACGTGAATTATCTTCCCTTCAGAATCACGCGTAAGTATAGTGGTATTTGATAACTGATCAGAAAATGTATTTAGCCAGTTGTCACATGGATAATATTTCATTTTTATTGTGTTTTGATTCGGGTCAGTATAGATCAAGAGTTTGCCCTGCGGATTATATTTCAATTTTGTAGTATTTTGTTCTGCATCTGTGTATTCAATGATGTTTCCTATTGAATCGAATTTGTTACTATTTACGATTCCTAATGGTGTAGTCATCTTCGTTGGAGAAAGTGGGTTGAAATTATGTACGTCATCATACTTGTATTTCCAAGTATAACCTCGTTCATCTGTCCTTGTACTTATTCGATGTGTACTAAATTTGTAATCAGTGTTGTCACTTGAGTTGTTTTTATCATATTTTTGAAACCCAAAAACTTGATCAACAGATACTATGTTTTTTGTAAATGTGAGAGGATTGGTTTTTGAAACAGAGCGAATGTTGTTATCTTTTGAAATTTTTATCATGTCAAAGTTGATTGGGTTGGTGGGTGATGGCGGCGGCTTTACAGGTATATCATAAGTATATTTTGTCTCGTGACCATCAAAATCAGTAATTTGAGTAACCTGGTTAAAGTCATTGTATTCATAGGTTTGTTCACGATCTAACGAATCGATCTTTTTTGCAATGTTGAATCTTCCATCATTTGTGTATACTGTCTGGTTCGTGATTACTTGAGGCGCGCCAGCTGCGATGGCTATGAGATTACCTTTGTTGTCTACGCTGTAACCTCGAGTTACATTAGTTTCAACCTTTGTAATGTACCTGCGTTTGGTATTGAATTCATCTCGTTGATAGGTGTAGTTTACGACACGATCAACATTTCCTTTATTATCAACTAACGTAACATTGACTTTCATATTCTCAGGATCATGGTCATATTCGAAGATATTCCCTTCTGGATCTGTAATCTTACTTATCTTAAGCCTTGGATTCAGACGATCATCAATATCAAATGGGTCTTCAATGTATTCGAATTGTATGATACCTCCAAAACTGTTTTCGATCGAAGTTAGGAGTCCAGGGCAAGTCGGATGATCATAATGATATTTTATTTTTCGTATTCCTATAGAACTTGGAAGGTCAACTTCAGTCAAAAGGTGATTTGCATTATAGTTGTAGGAAAATTGGTTAAAGTTATTTTTTGTGTCATCTGTTATTCCCGAAATTAAGTATTTTCTGACCTGAGAACCCGGTTTTAATCCATCTAAGAAAGTCCTTTCTTCCTGTAGATCAAAACGCAGGTCACGACCGCTCCCATCAGTGAGGAGAAATTCTTGGTATGGAGGAGCTTTTGATGTGGGTGTAAACTTGATGGAATGGCCTAATGCATCTACCATTGTATTTACTAGCAACGTAAAGCCAACATCACGAAAGCCACCATTTTGTACGTTGTAATAATAGTCCGAGCTTACATAGTAGCCTATTCCCCTTGCTGGGTTAAACACCCACAATTGCGCGTTCAATGGATCCACCATGGTTTCAGCATACAAACGGCCAGAGAGGATCTGAAAGGAGCTCCGGGTTGTTCTTAGGAGCAAATCATTTTTTTGAAAGTTCCATTGCAAGTCTGAGAGAGTCCTACTTGCAATCCCATATGTTCGAAGTGTGTCCTTTGCAGATACCTCATCATTAACATGCATTAGAAAAGAAGGGTAAACCTCTTCGAATAATCCATTTGGTCCTTGACTACAATTTAGCTGCATTTCGCATAAACTCTGGTGCCATATTTCTTCGGAATCGCATTCAAGACCTGATATCCAATTTCCAAATAGATGCGGTTTTGGATCAACATTTGGGTAGTTGGCAAGATATGTTAACTGCATATATTGTTCTTGAACATCGTACCGTCGCATTATGGCCAAATTAAAATTATAATATGGATAAGACACATCAGATGTTTCTATTGATAGGTTACCAGTTGGTAAATCGACAGTTATGAAATGACCAAAGACGCTTATCCTGCTAGGGTTCCAATCTATACTTCGAAATAGAATTCTTCGTTCTGTGTCTAAGGTAGGAGCAGAAGCAAAATCTCTCTCGATTCCAAAGTCCATCTGGATATCACTTGTTAAATGGATTTCAGTAC
>NZ_RCMC01000210.1:1637-4751 GCF_011319475.1 Candidatus Nitrosotalea sp. FS | reverse complement strand
AGTATATGATAGCAAGCGGACTTGTAAAAGCAACAGGACAGGTCACACCAACCAGTANCGTCTCAAACTACACAACCGTCTCAACCCAGTACACAGTCTCCATCCACATCTCAACCTCCTTCATCTCAAACTCCTACACAAAGTACACAACCTCCACCACAGACTCCAGATGACCAGACCTCTATTGATGAACAAATAAAACAAAGAATCGCACTTGCAAACAAGCTAAAACAGCAGATTGAGAATACCGCCACAACACAGATTCCATTCTGGGTAAAAGATACGGCTCAAAAATGGCATGATGGTGCAGTGGACAATGCAGGATTTAGCAAGGATATCCAGTATATGATAACAAGCGGACTGGTAAAGGTATCANACAGATTCCATCCTGGGTAAAGGATACTGCACAAAAATGGTATGATGGTACAGCAGACAATGCAGCATTTGGAAAAGACATCCAGTATATGATAGCAAGCGGACTTGTAAAAGTAACAGGGCAAGTCACACCATCTAGTACATTTGAGCACATCCCATCATGGCAAAAAAAAGTGGCCGAGTGGTGGTCGCAGGGATTGATATCCGACTATGACTATGTAAATTCAATGCAGTACTTGCTTGACAAAAAAATAATCAAGTAATTTTTTGTAAAATCATTTCAAAACACAAAGCCAAGTTTATTTAGTCTCTGATAGATTTCTAGTCTAGTGAAATTACTACTTGGTGTTATCATGGTATCTATCCTGATGGTATCATTTACAAATTCCTATGCACAGACTCCACAAAATAATATGGCAATCCATGTACAAATAAAAGTAGAAAATTCTGATGGTGCTCTAGTATCCTATCTTGAGACATCCCGAGTCATCGTAACTGATTATGCAGGACTAAACGCACTCTTAGATACCAACGCACCCATTTTACATAAAAAAATAATATCAATAGGCGATCAAAAGTATGAACTCGTCAAGGCAACTGCTGTCCTGGTGCATTCGTACCCCACAATCATATCTGAGAATCTCATTTCTGCAGACAGTAGTAATTCCCACAAACTCTTGGCCATTGCCGAGCATGATGGTTATCCAGTTGTAAAAGGTGACAAGGTGACTACTTACTGGACGATACTTCGACCTGCTTCCTGATTCTATTTGATAACAACACTCCTACTCCTATAGCAAAGAAGACAGAGAGCGAGACAAACCTGTATGGCTCGTTTGTCTGGTTTGTTATTGCCACCAGGAATGGAGGTGTAATCAACACTCCAAGTATCATTATTAACATGGAATCAGCATGCAGGATCCCTTTGCGTGATGCAAAAAACNTGCAAAAAATAACATTACAGTTACAGGAAGCAAAAAGATCAAGATTACATAATCAAACCTCATCTGCATCACCATTGCCGAAAAACCCTGCCAAAACTCTACATCATTAAATCCAGTATTTCCTCCGGTCAGAGTTTTACCAAAGACTGCATCTGCAGCTACAAGTATTGTTACCACAACACCATATGATGCAAGCGAGTAAATCTTTGACCTTCTTGGAAGATTAGATCTTGCAATAAAATAAAGGCTCATGGGAAGAAATGCAATGGTTAGCGCCTTTGAAAATATGGAAATAAAATATGGTACAGGAGATGGTTGCCAAAACTTTTGGACAAGGAACATCGAAAACAGATACAAAATTATCCACGAGTTGTCATAGGTTGCAGAGGTGCTGTATGAAACAAATATGTCGCTTTGCAGTACCAGTACCATTGATACAATTCCTGCAAATTTCTTTTGCGTTATATTTGCAGTAAAAAAATATGTCAACAAGAGTAACGCAATACTTGTAATAAATGGAACTACCCTGATGTTTCCAAAGATGTGTGTCGACACTGAGAGAAGCAAGTATCTTACATGTGGCTCAAAGCTGTGTGTAAAGTCTGAAATGGTCCACGTCTGCATCCTTGTCTTTACTCTATCATAGTCAACCCATGTCTCCTCCTTTGCAAGTGTCCCTGCAGTTACCGCGCAAAAGATTGCAAGTATTATGATGATGCCAATGGCTGCTTGCTTTTTTGAGACTTCAAAGCTTGTAATTTTTTTTACTAGGCTGCCTGCCTTTTTCCCCTTGTAGTATGCAACCCCAATTCCCAAGACCAAGAGATTTATCACAATCAGTGGAACTGCAAGAAATCCAGGAGTAAAGGGGTCAATCACATCAGACTCTAAGACGTCTGCATGAAACGGACTGGATGCATCCACTATGAGGGCGGGAAAGACTAGGGTGGTTATGCTGATTAATACTATAATCATGGTAGGTACAAATACTGCCCATGGCAGAATCTTGCTTGCTGTATGTTTGATCTTTGGCATTTCAGAATCTGAGCCTGTCTTGGAACCTGCCATGTTCTGCATAAAATATGGTACCTTAAAACTTGAACGGAATCTTGTCTATGGTTTACCAAAAAGATTGTTTTTACTTGAAAACCGTAAACTAAATTAGAAGACCCAAGAGTCTGTACTACATGAAACTTGTCGGCATCCCAGCATTCAATGAAGAAAAGGCAATTGGGAATATAGTAAAAAAATCATTACAGTATTCTGACAAAGTCATCGTTATTGATGACGGTTCAAGTGATAATACAGCACAGATTGCAAAACAGAGTGGAGCCATGGTAATATCTCACAAAAAAAATGAAGGCTATGGAGCATCTGTCATTGCATTGTTTGACAGGGCGAGACAAGAAAATGCTGACATACTTGTCATCATGGACGGAGACGGACAGCACGACCCGGAACAAATTTCGCTCTTGATAAACACACTGGAAGAAAATAATGTAGACGTAGTAATAGGTTCAAGATTCTTGGATAAAACATCGCAGACACCCGGATACAGAAAAAGGGGAATCAAGATAATTACATCTGCTGCAAATTTTGGAACAGATTTCAAAGTAACTGATGCCCAGTCAGGATTTCGTGCATATTCAAAAAGGGCAATAGAGTCAATCCATCCAACTGAAACCGGCATGGCAGTATCTACAGAAATTTTGCTAAAAATATCAAACAAGGGTCTTTCAGTTGCCGAGGTCCCAATTACCGTATCATACAACGGAGATTCATCTACCGAACATCC
>NZ_RCMC01000210.1:0-1628 GCF_011319475.1 Candidatus Nitrosotalea sp. FS | reverse complement strand
TTCCATTTTATGGATTTCCAGGTATCGCACTTGTAATAATTGGTTCTGTACTTGGTTACCAATTCCTTGATGCATATTTGAACAAGCAGACAATATTTCTGGGCTCGCTAATGGCATCAATCATTCTGTTTCTGGTGGGTACAATTCTCTGTGTTACAGCAATCATTCTGTTTTCAATGGCCACACTAATTCGTGAAAAAAACTGAAAGATCTGGTACGATCAGAAAAAAAAGGTCAAATTTGTAAGTTCTTTATGGTCATGTACCACATTTTTCATAAATTTACCTCATGATATACAAATTACCTAATTCAACACAAAAAAATGAACAATTCGTCCATTATGCTTATATATCAAATTCAGACCAAAAATTACAATAACTATGTACAACGAAACAATACGAAAAATAACTAGTCTAACACTATTAACAATACTTGTTGCTAGCAGTGCCGTAGTAGGTTTGCCAAACGCACTCCCACACNTACGATCAGAAAAAAAAGGTCAAATTTGTAAGTTCTTTATAGTCTGATACAACATTTTTCATAATTTTACCTCATGATATACAAATTACCTAATTGAACACAAAAAAATGAACAATTCGTCCATTATGCTTATATATCAATTTCAGACCAAAAATTACAATAACTATGTACAACGAAACAATACGAAAAATAACTAGTCTAACACTATTAACAATACTTGTTGCTAGCAGTGCAGCTATCGCATTGCCAACCGCAATGCCAGCAGCACAAGCAGCAACAAACGCTAACTTGTTCGTCTCTGCAGAGAACTCTCAATTCAACAACTACTTTGCCGGTCCTCAAGTAATCCAAGTAATCGTGGCTGATCCTGATATAAACAGATTAGACCAGGCTTATGGTGAACCTGTCGTAACCGTCAACGGTAAGAGATTGAGAATGGCTCAGAACACAGACGGAAACTGGTATGCGTACTTTGCCGATAGAAATCAAGCAATTGCTGCAGGTAACACTGCAGAAATTGCTGGAAAAGGCTTAAACTTTGGTGGCTTTTGTGGTCCTACAAGTTCATTCAGTCCAAAAGCTGGTGTAACTTATACTGACACAAAAGGATTCACACTCGCAAGAGGTGGATTTGGTTCAATCAACCACACATCGTCAGGCTCAGCTATAATCCCAGCACGTGCAATTACTTCANACAAAAGGATTCACACTCGCAAGAGGTGGATTTGGTTCAACCAACCACACATCTGGTACAATCACTTCAGGTGGTCTACCAGCATGTACTAACACCGTGGGTGTACAAACCTCATTCCAAATGGAACACGTTGTAAGNAATTACTTCAGGTATTTTGCCTGCTTGTGATAATACTGATCTTCACGGTGCTTTGTCTTCACANAATTACTTCAGGTATTTTGCCTGCTTGTGATAATACTGATTCTCACAGTGGTGTAGCTTCAACATCAATTTCCTATCAAATGGAACATGTTGTAAGACAAAACAAAACCCTTAACAGCAATACAGGTGGATTTAATGCACCAGCAAGTGGTCAATACTCCAATGCCTGGCCAATTATCCAGCTCTATGATTTCGGCGGTACTGCAATTCCAAGCTCAGTCCAAGTGGACTATCAAAAGAACGGTGGCGACCA
>NZ_RCMC01000161.1 GCF_011319475.1 Candidatus Nitrosotalea sp. FS | reverse complement strand
GCTTACTCTGGCCAGTCTTTCCGATGCACTGCATGTGGTGCAAGCTACAGAAGAGTTCCTCTTGCCGGAAAATGTCTAGAGTGCGGCAATAAACTAATCCAGACCATGACAAGACCTTCTGTGCAAAAATATCTCAAGCTTGCAAGAAGAATGCTTGGCAAGTATACCATTTCTCCATATCTTAGAGGACGTGTGCTTTCACTATTGGATGAGCTTGAACTGGTATTTGGCAAAGAAGAAAGCAGCCAATCTATTCTTACAGACTTTGCCTAGCGAATCTTGATGTAATCATATCCGCCATGCTTGCTTTCAAAGCAATAGCGAACCTTCTGAAAGTCTTTTCTAAATTTCTTGACATCTGATGCAATCTTTTTCTTGTCTTTTTTATCCACAACTACTTTTTTGATAAACTCTGCCACTTCTTCCATGTCAGATGTTTTCATGCCAAGTCGTGTTAATTCTGCAACACCAAGTCTTATTCCACCTGGATGGAAATAGTTTCGTCCAGCCTTGATGTCTCCTGGAATGAGTTGTCTGTTTATGATGATGTTTGCCTTTTCAAGATCTGCCTCAATTGTTCCACCGTCACCAAATGAAAGTACGTTTACAACTATCTGGTGAGATTTTGTAAATCCACGTTTTTCACCAAGTACTGAGAAACCATATGAATTCAGTGCTTCTGCAAGTGCTTTTGCATTCTTTATGACTTGGGCTGCATATTTTTTGCCAAACTCTAACATCTCTGCATAAGCAATTGCCTTTCCTGCCATGTGGTGCAAGTGGTGATTGCTGGTCATTCCTGGGAATGTTGCCTTTTTGATACTCTCACCATATTTTTCAAATGAGCAGACCATTCCACCCTGAGGACCAAACAAAGTCTTGTGAGTACTCATTGTCATTGCATCTGCACCTTCTCTTAGTGGATCCTGGAACTGTCCTCCTGCAATGAGTCCTGCAACGTGAGCACCGTCATAATTGACAAACATATTGTAACTTTTTAGAAAATCTGCAAGTTCCTTTACTGGATGCGGGAATAAGAAAACTGAACCTCCAAACATTGCTAATTTAGGAATCTTGCCAGCTTTTTCAAGCTCCTTTACTTTTTCTTTTGTCTTGTCAACATCAATTGTCATCTCTTCGGCATCAAATGGATAGAATTCAATGTCTAATCCATGGACAAGGCCTGCAGTACCTGCATGTTCTTTCTTGCCGTGTGATATGTGACCACCAGATGGAATTGAAGGAGCAAGCATAACATCGCCTGGATTTGTAAATGCAGAATAGATAGCTAGGTTTGCAACTACGCCAGAGATTGGCCTTACATCAACAAACTCTGCCTTGAATAATTTTTTTGCAAGTGCCATGCACTTGAACTCTACCTCATCAATGTAGATACATCCAGCATAGACCCGCTCGCCAGGCCAGCCTTCTGCATATCTATTGGCAAAGTCTGAAACTGTTGCCTCTCGGACTGCCGGACTGGTAACATTTTCACTTGCAATTAGAGGAATTGAATTTGCAAACCATTCATTATGCGTTTTTAGCAGTTTAAGCACTTCATCGTAAGATGATCGCGGTGAAGAACGAGACATATCTAGTCCCGACAGTTTTCCTAATTTAAAAACATCGGAAGTGTTGAAAATTATCTATTTCAAGTGTAAAGGATTTCGATCTCATAAGACATAATAAGGGAAAATCGACCTCTTGCAAATATGTCGATTCAGTCTTCATCTGGTGGAATACCAGTAGTTATTCTAAAAGACGGTGCTCAACAGACCAAGGGTCGTGACGCACAGAAAAACAATATCGCAGCAGCAAAATTAATTGCCGAAATTGTTCATTCAAGTCTTGGCCCACGTGGAATGGACAAGATGCTTGTTGATTCACTTGGAGACGTTACAATTACAAACGACGGTGCTACTATACTAAAAGAAATTGATGTCCAACACCCAGCTGCAAAGATGCTAGTTGAGATCTCAAAGGCAACTGACAATGAAGTCGGAGATGGAACAACATCTGCAGTAGTTCTTGCAGGAGCATTATTGGAGAACGCAGAAGCTCTAGTTTTGCAAGACGTGCACCCAACAATTATCGTTGATGGTTATAGAAAGGCTGCAATTAAGGCAGTAGAGCTCTTAGAAAAAATGNCACCCAACAATTATCGTTGATGGTTATAGAAAGGCTGCAACCAAGGCAGTAGAGCTCTTAGAAAAGATTGCAGACAAGGTTTCTGCAACTGACAAGGACGTACTTGAGAGAATCGCAAGAACATCCATGCAGACAAAACTTGTCAGAAAAGACTCTGCAAATCTAGCAGACATGATTGTAAAATCTGTACTTGCAGTAGCTGAAAAGAAAGAAGACGGATATCTTGTCGATATTGATGATATCAAGGTAGAAAAGAAGGCTGGTGGCTCTGTCAAAGACTGTGCAATCATCAAGGGAANGTATCTGAAAAGAAAGACGACGGATATCTTGTTGATATTGATGATATTAAAGTAGAAAAGAAAGCTGGTGGCTCCATCAAGGACTGCGCAATTATCAAAGGAATAGTTCTTGACAAAGAGATTGTACACAGCGGAATGCCAAAGAAAATTGATCATGCAAAGATTGCTCTAGTTAACAATGCACTTGAGATTGACAAAACAGAATTTGATGCAAAGATAAACATCACAAATCCACAACAGATGAAATCATTTCTTGATGAAGAACAAAAAATGATCAAAAACATGGTGGATAAAGTGATTGCTTCTGGAGCAAATGTTCTGTTCTGCCAAAAAGGAATTGATGACATGGCACAACACTATCTTGCAAAAGCAGGAATACTCACAGTAAGAAGAATAAAAGAAAGCGATATGACAAAGCTTGCAAAAGCAACAGGTGCCAGAATTATAAGTAATTTCGATGACTTGTTTGAAAAAGATCTAGGTTCTGCTGATCTAGTAGAAGAAAGAAAAGTAGAGACTGACAAATGGACCTTTGTTGAAGGCTGCAAGCATCCAAAGGCAGTTACACTTCTTCTAAGAGGCGGTTCACAAAGAGTAGTAGATGAGGTAGAGAGATCAGTACACGACGCATTGATGGTTGTAAAAGACGTAATGGAAAAACCATTCATAGTAGCAGGCGGCGGTGCACCAGAAACTTATGCTGCAACAAAACTACGAGAGTGGGCAAAAACACTAGAAGGCAGAGAACAACTTGCAGTAGAAAAATTTGCAGACTCTTTAGAAGTAATTCCAATCACACTTGCTGAGAATGCAGGAATGGATCCAATTGACACATTAGCATCATTACGATCAAAACAACTCAAAGGAAACAAATGGACAGGAATTGATGTCATGAAAGCACAAGTTGCTAGCATGCATGCAAGCGATATCTTTGAGCCACTCTCTGTCAAGATCCAAATTATCACATGCGCAACAGAAGCAGCATCTATGATACTAAGAATCGATGATGTCATTGCCACTGCAAAATCTGCAGGAGGACCACCGCCAGGCGCAGAAGGTATGGGCGGAATGGGAGGTATGCCTGGTATGGGAGGCATGGGTGGTATGGGCGGAATGGGAATGCCCGGCATGGATATGTAATTAACGGATANTTATTGCCACTGCAAAATCTGCAGGAGGACCACCACCAGGAGCAGAAGGCATGGGAGGTATGGGTGGAATGCCTGGTATGGGAGGCATGGGCGGAATGGGTGGTATGGGCATGCCTGGCATGGATATGTAATTAACGGATCCAACATTTCTCTCAAAGTTTATTTGACTAATCCAGATAGGAATTCTATGCAAATAGGTGGAACCAAAATTCTAACTGGTGCAAGATATGTCTATCTTGTAGCATTCTTTGCATTGCTCTCCGGATTGTTCTATCCTATAATCACTCACAGTAGCTGGGATCTAGTTATTTCAGGAACTCTGATTCTCTTTGTGGGTCTTGCAGGAACTGTTACAATTTACAAAGCAGCTACAGCTGAAAAACACAAGAAAGCCTATCTCATTATTGGTTTGGCAATTACATCAGTTGCATTGTTCCTTGTGTACGGTGCAATTGGAAGAATCTAGATTCTAAATTTTCTAAACACATCTTAAATGAAAATGTCTTAGGAAGTGTTCAGTGCCACGGCCTCGCGGATGAGTGCCTTGAATGCAATCTTGTCAACCTTATCACCTTCATGAAAGTCGATTGCACGTCTTGCATTGCCTTCAAGACTCGAGTTGAAGATCTTCTTGGGATCTTTCATCTTGGCACCTTTGGGAAAAGTCAGCTTGACTGCATTCTTGTNNNGGATCTGCTTGCTTGATAAGAGCACGCAGCTGGGATAACATTTCACCACGCCAATCATCCAGCTCCTCGATTCTAGCATCTATCAGCTGAGATGGTGACTCGTCCTTCTTGGCAGAGATCTTTTTCATGTTACTATAACATTCTCCAAAGTATGAAAATGTACTAGATCTTCTAGTCTAGATATCAAAATAAAGATAGAACTCGTGTGGATGAGGTCTTATTGAGATCTCATGGTCATCTGCCCTTTCTATCTCAACTATCTTATCGATTGTCTCGNAGATATCAAAATAAAGATAGAACTCGTGCGGATGTGGTCTAATTGATACCTCATGGTCATCTGCTCTTTCTACCTCAATTAGTTTATCGATTGTTTCATTTGAGAATATTGGTGCAAGGAACTTTCTGTCGCTTTCAAGTTCATCTAGTGCCTCTCCCAATGTTGCAGGCAAGTCANATTGGTGCAAGGAACTTTCTGTCGCTTTCCAGCTCATCTAATGCCTCTCCCAAAGTTGCAGGTAGGTCCTTGATTCCTTTTGCAACTCTCTGTGCTTTGGTCATCTTGTAAATATCCTCATAAACTGCGTCACCTGG
>NZ_RCMC01000304.1:4047-4814 GCF_011319475.1 Candidatus Nitrosotalea sp. FS | reverse complement strand
AGAAAATACACCAGAATCAGTTCTATTCAAGCTTGAAGATGTATACACTAAACGTAGTGGTCCGTTGCCATTTCCAGGATACTTGATAACTTTAGAGTAAATTCCAGTCAAGCCTGTAGAATATGTTTGTNGTGGTCCGTTGCCATTTCCAGGATACTTGATAACTTTAGAATAGATTCCAGTCAAGCCTGCACTATAGGTAGGCGACTCGCTGTGAGTATTTGGATCATAGTATGTTAGAGGAGTAAATGGGAACATTTGTCCAAGCAATGTATTTTGCCAGAAATTGTTGGTTGGTGTAAACGAATCGTCTTGAAGGAATTTGGTTTGGTCAAGGCCGCCTATCTTTATGAACCACTGTTTCTTGCTCTCGTCTCCTCCGCCTCCAAGTATGTAAAGGTCTTGGCCGTTTGAGGTAAACTTTTGGCCTACGACATAAACTAGAACATAATTTGCACCTGCCTTGTTTAGCATCTTCCATGCCTCATCAGGTGAGCTCAAAAGCATTCTTGCGATATTTGCTATAACGTTTGTATCAATGGTAGCATTGTCAGCAAGTGTCTTTCTTTCTCCCAGGGTCTGGATCCAGTATCCATAGTCCCACCAGGATGCAACTACAGAATCCGTTGGAGTGTTGTTTTTGATCCAGTTCAGTGCATCTGGCCAGTCACTGGTAGAAATGGCAAAATTTGATCCTCCATTAAGAATGGTCGGTGGAGATTTTGTTATAGAAATCCAGTTGGCATTGACAGGATACAAGGCTGGAA
>NZ_RCMC01000304.1:595-3970 GCF_011319475.1 Candidatus Nitrosotalea sp. FS | reverse complement strand
GAATATCTGAAACAAGTGCTGTAAGGCCTATTGATGAAAGTACAATTACAGATGTTGCCGTAAGCAACTCTAATCTAGAGAAGGTCGAACCCGCATATGCACCCACCATACCAATTATCAAGGCAAAGACAATCATCTCATTTCTAATAGTGAATCGTGATGCACTTGGGTCGCCATTCTTATTTCTAAACACAAGCCAAATTCCAAGGCCTGCAAATAACATGAGTATCGAGAAGTAGCTAAAGTTTTGTGCAAGTGTTGGAGTTGCGTGTTCTGCAACCGAATCAACCAGAGGATCTTCTGAAGTCAAAAATGGATTTACTGCATTAAGATAACGGAAGCTCACCGAATGTGTACCACTTGCAGCCAAGAACACCGCCTATTATTAGCAATGCAGCCAAGACCAACAAGCTATTCCGTAGGCGATACTGTTCTTTGCTATATTTTTGAACCAAAATTATTACTACAAGCAGTATTGCAGGACCAATCATTGCCAATCCCCTTACACCAAATACAAAAGCCGGACCAGGTCTTGCAAACAGTCCTCCAGATATTATCATGGTTACTGCTACAAACAATGGAACTGCCCAGAGCAAGAACTTGTGATCTTTTCTTATGAAAGGCAGAGCAACAAAGAACAGTCCAAGAGGAAGAAGGAAGAACTCTATTCCACCCCAAGATGCAAATCCTATTGCAAGAAAGACTCCACCTCCTACCAATTTTGATATGGCAATCTTCTTGTTTTCTGATNCAGGCGATACTGCTCTTTGCTATATTTTTGAATCAAAATTATTACTACAAGCAATATTGCAGGGCCAATCATTGCCAAACCCCTTACACCAAATACAAAAGCCGGACCTGGTCTTGCAAATACTCCTCCAGAAATTATCATGGTTACTGCAACAAACAACGGGACTGCCCAGAGCAGGAATTTGTGATCTTTTCGTATAAAGGGCAGTGCGATAAAGAACAGGCCAAGAGGAAGAAGGAAGAATTCANAGCCAAAAACTACTGGAAATATTATAGTAAAGTCATAGAGACTTGTTCCACCGCCAAATATCTTGTACAATATTGCATCAGTTACATGCAATGGNGAGGAAGAAGGAAGAACTCTATTCCACCCCAAGATGCAAAACCTATTGCAAGAAAGAATCCACCGCCTGCCAATTTCGATATGGCAATTTTCTTGTTTTCAGACTTTAGCCCACTCAGAAACAGGTAGACTCCCAATAATCCATAAAACAGACCAAGAGGTTCAGACTTGAACCACCCAATTGTTCCCCTGACTATGATTGGAGGAGAGATGGCAAAGAAGAGTGATGCAAACAGTCCTGCACTTGTTCCACCCAATACACGAACCAAGGCAAATATCACTATTGCAGTCATGGAGCCANGAAGAGTGATGCAAACAGTCCTGCACTGGTACCACCCAACACACGCACTAGAGCAAATATTACTATTGCAGTCATCGAACCGAAGATTACTGGAAATATTATGGTAAAGTCATAGAGGCTCATTCCACCGCCAAATATTTTGAACAAAACTGCGTCAGTTACATGCAACGAGACTTGGGCAGTTGAAAAAACATCTNCTATAATTGAAGAACGGATCAAATTCATTTAGTTGAAATCCATAATCAGCAGCCTGGGAACGAACCATTGCAGAAACAGAAAATGACACTGCAAGAATTCCAATTACAAGAAGATGCCTCNCTCTATAATTGAAGAACGGATCAAATTCATTTAGTTGAAAACCATAATCAGCAGCCTGAGAACGAACCATTGCAGAAATAGAAAACGATACTGCAAGAATTGCGATTACAAGCAGATGCCTTAGGTGAAAATCAAATTTTCGTACTGTAAATAATTTGGCATCTTGGAGCAATCTAGTTTTTGGTGGAAAAACTCTGTTTATTACTCTTTTGTGAGGATTTGAACCTCACATGATTTTGCCAGTTGTTTGAACTCATGAGCATCTTTCTCANGTAAATAATTTGGCATCTTGGAGCAATCTAGTTTTTGGTGAAAAAACTCTGCTTATTACTCTTTTGCAAGAATTTGAACCTCACAGGATTTTACTAGTTGTTTAAACTCACGAGCATCCTTTTCACTACCAACAATTACTCCATAATGCATCGGGATTGCAATCTTTGGTTTTATCTTTTCTACTGCCTTGGCAGCTTCCTGTGCTGTCATGNTCGGGATTGCAATCTTTGGTTTTATCTTTTCTACTGCCTTTGCAGCTTCCTGTGCTGTCATGACATATGTTCCACTAACAGGTACAAGAGCAATCTCAGGTTTTAGATCAGACATCTCAGGAATCAAGTCAGTGTCACCAGTGTGGTATATCGTGATACCATTTAGTTCAAACAAAAAACCAATCTTGTTGTCTTCTTTTGGATGAAACGGTTTTTTTGTACCAGGATTTATCTTGGATACATTATACGCACGAATAGATTTGATTTTAACTTCTCTCACAGTTTTCTCCTCACCTGGAGAGATGCCAATCTTTTCTTTAAAGTCAAATCCTTTGAGTGTCTCAATGCATTCCTTTGCAGCAACAATGCTGGTTTCTTTTGTGGATATGTTCCTGAGATCACCCACACTGCAATGGTCAAAATGATTGTGTGAAATTAAAACCAGGTCTGCTTTTTCTTGTTTTGTTATTTTGAAGGGATCAACCATTATTGTAACATTACCAGTAATACTAAACGAATCATGGCCAAGCCATCTTATCTTGATTCCCTTGTATTCAAACATGACACAAATTCTGTTTTACCAAAATTAAAGCTTGCTTGGTTCAAGAACAATCTTGTCACTTGATACAGAAAGAACAGATCCTCCATTTTGTTTTATTCTTGATTTTAGCTCAGCATCAATGGTTGCTACAATTCCTCCATTTTGTTTTACATATGAAACCAAGGCATCATCAACAGATTTACCAGATATCGAAACTGTTTGAAAATTTTAATAATTTTTAGTGCATTCTGTGCAGAGCTTTTTTTTTATCGTTTCCAGATATTTTTTCCAATTCAGTTACCACCATGTCTGGCACAACATATTCTAGTGCACCAATTTCTGTCTCAACACTTGAGATGTTTTTGATCCTCTTGGAACCAAGAATCATAAGAAAACTAGAATCACAGATTATCTTAACCACTTGAAACACCAGCACCAATCAGTCGCCATCTTTCAGATATTCTTCGACTTATTGCCACCTTGCTGTTCTCAAAGATGCACACAGGTCTTTTGAATTGCAATTCTACAGTCTTGCCCCTCACACTAGTTACCTTTGACAAGAGCGGAGCAGTACCAAGACTCAATCTCAGGGATTCGCCTGTCTGTATTGCAGCAACCTTGATCTCTTCGCCAGAGC
>NZ_RCMC01000304.1:0-545 GCF_011319475.1 Candidatus Nitrosotalea sp. FS | reverse complement strand
TCAAGTTTTGTTGCAAGTGCAATCAATCCTCCTGCCTTTACCTCTTTTACAATTCCCGCACCAGTTCCAAGGGATGCAATCTGTGTAAAGATTGATTCGTATTTTCCGGTCTTTTCATTTGGCAGACCAGGCTTTATCTCAATTTCATCTCCCACATGAAATGTTCCCTGAATGATGCTTCCTCCTNCATTTGGTAGACCAGGCTTTATCTCAATTTCATCTCCCACCTGGAATGTTCCCTGGATTATGCTTCCTCCAATGACACCACCCTTGATGTCTTTTATCTTGGTTCCAGGCTTGTTGATGTCAAATGATCGTAGCACATGCATGACAGTGTCTTTTTTATCATCACGCTCAGGAGTTGGGATGGAATCTTCAATGGCACCGATTAGTGCATCAATGTTTAGTTTTGATTGCGCAGAGATTGGAATTATTGGGGCTTTGGCAGCACTTGTTCCCTTGACAAACTTGACAATATCTGCATAGTTTTCCATTGCCTGCTCATATGATATCAAATCGACTTTGTTTTGAACTATAACAACTTG
>NZ_RCMC01000253.1 GCF_011319475.1 Candidatus Nitrosotalea sp. FS | reverse complement strand
ATCATTTTGAAATATCGCTAATAACAATCAAATGAATTTCTCTTTTAATATGAAAAATCTACACAAGGGAATAATTCTTNCAAGGGAATAATTCTTGGTTTAGCAGTAGCTGTCGTTGGAGCCATAGCTGCTATGTCTGTTGAAGGATCAACATTGGGACACTTTGGTACAGCTTCGGCTGTAACACAAAAGACATTCTATATCGCTACAGTACACTTGGATGGAATTACTAGCATCTATCAAACCCAGGATCATCCTGCAGAACCATATCCGACCTCAGCACTTCCCTCTGGGAATGGGTTTGTCATAAAGAAGATAGATGACAAGGGAGGATGGAAAATACGACAATTCATGTTTGCACCATCACAAATCGTCGTTCATCAAGGCGATCAGGTCACTCTCAACTTTGTGGATGTCCAGGGACCAGAACATATGATAACAGTAGATGGAATAGCACCAGAATTTGATATTCATCGAGGAGAGATGAAGACAATCAACTTTACAGCAGATAAAGTTGGTACAATTAGCTATTGGTGTTCCATGATGAACCAAACATGCGAGGCGAGATTGTTGTNCCAAAAACTGATCAATAACATGATCTCATGATTTAACTAGATAAATTCTTGTTAAATGTGATCTCATGTTTTTACTTTTTAAAATCGTATATTTGACTACTTGTTATTATTCTAATGAATATTTTTTCATGTCAGAAAATGAAATTACAAAAAATGATTTGTATGTAATTTGTACATGATCTTGAAATACCGCTAAATAATTTTGCACTAAAAAACTTACATGCAGATGAAAAAAACAATAGTGATATCATCAGCTGCAATCTTTGTGGCACTAGCTGTGCTGCTGGTTTCAATTCCAGGACAGAATCATGGAAACATAGCAGCGGCTCAAGAATCGCAAGATAAAATGAGTGGAATGGACCATCAAATGATGACTTCTGGCTCATCTGATGCCGCAGAAGAAGATTATGCAGCAATGCAAAACAAGCCTCTATCAAAAGCATCTGATAATGTGACAGTTGATTTTACTGCCGATTCCGTAATCCAGGCAAATCAATTGGCCTCAATACAGATGTATGCAAAAGATACACAATCTGGATCAAAACTCAGTCATGTGNATTTTACTGCCGATTCCGTAATCCAGGCAAATCAATTGGCATCAATCCAAATGCATGCAAAAGATACACAATCTGGATCAAAGCTCAGCCATGTTGATTGGGCAATAACAGTAAAGGATCCAGATGGCAACATAGTATACAAGACAACAACAGGACACTCGCATACTGGAAACATGGACTTTAAGGTGNGTTGATTGGGCAATAACAGTAAAGGATCCAGATGGTAACATAGTATACAAAACGACAACAGGACATTCACATACTGGGAATATGGACTTCAAGGTAGCTCTTCCAGAAGCAGGTGAAAGCACTGTCTATCTGACTGTCTCATCTATTGGCAACATGATGATGGGAATGGAAGTAGAACCACAAGGAAGGACTCATACAATGTTATCTGGAAGTCCTAAGGGATTTGCAAAAGATCCTCAAAATGACTTTGGTTCTAGAACCTTTGAGTTTCCAGTGTATGTACAACGAATAGACCAAAAACACACACTTCAAGGATCAGATCCAGGAACTGCACTTAATCTTGAAATGAGCACAGTTTCAAACAAGATAGTTGCAGGGCAACCTGTGACTTTTGTGTTTACAGCTACAAAAGCACAGGATGATTCAATGATTACTCATCCTGATATGCAAGTGGTAGTAAAAACAGGAAACTATATCGCAGCAGAATCCGCTCCTGTTGAAGGAGCAATGACTATGCATGGTGCAGTTCATGGCCACACTGGAGTAATGACTCTAACTGAGATATTCCCAAGTGCAGGTCATTACATCATGGACATAAACATCCAGCCTAGTCCACTTTCAAGCTACATGTGGGGAAGTGCAGATACTAGGTTTGACGTCTTTGTCTCAGAGCCAACAACAAGTACTATGTCTACAACCAACACAAGCGGGAATATTCCTTCTAATNGTCCACTTTCAAACTACATGTGGGGAAGTGCAGATACTAGATTTGATGTCTTTGTTTCAGAGCCAACTGGAAGTACTATGTCTACAACCGACACAAGCGGGAATATCCCTGCTAACACTGTAAACATTGTGGGTCTTGAAGCACCGTTCTTTGTACCAAACACTCTCAATGTAAAGGTAGGAACAACAGTGTCCTTTGTCAATACTGATGGAAATTCGCACACAGTAACATCAGTGAAACATGGAACTGAAGATCCAGATGGAACTTTTGATAGTGGAATCATCAAGGCAGGAAAAACGTTTACGTTTACTTTCAGTAAGCCTGGAACGTACGAATACATTTGTACGATTCATACCCACATGCGTGGAACAATAAGCGTCTCCTGATCTTTCCCTTTTATTTTTTAGATGTACTATGTCTATTAGATTCCTTATGATGATCATATGTGATTAAAGCATCTTTTAATTTACTGCTGTTTGATGATCAATCACAAATGGTCGTCCTTCCATATGCAAAAAATCTTCTTTTTTATGTATTTGCAGGGTCAAGAGGTGGATATAACAGAATAAAAATCATAGAATCACTAAAAACTGCTCCAAAAAATGCAAACCAGCTTACAAAAGATCTAAATCTTAACTATAGAGCGATACAGCACCATCTCGAAGTTTTAGAGAAAAACAATTTGATTACAAAAGTTGGCGATAAATACGGGGCCAATTATTTTTTGTCTGTTTTTTTAGAATCTAATATTGATGCATACAACGAAATAGTATCAAAATCAAAAGAGGACAAAGTATAGGATTTGCACTCAATCTTGAAAAATGTATTTATGCTATCACATCAAAATGCCGATATAATGCACTCTTATGATGACCCGGTGCCACAAAATGACTATTTTGTATCAAAAAATATTGAAAATACTACTAGGCCTGACTTTGCATATGTAAAACATTTGCTATGGATGGTATTTGCTGCCTCACGAGGCGGACAAAATAGGATAAGAATGGTATTTGAGTTAAAGAGGTCTCCTCTTAACGCACACCAACTTGCAAAGGAACTTGAACTCAACTATAGAGCAATACAACACCATCTACACGTGCTTGAAAAAAATAACCTAATTTCACACATTGGCCAAAAGTATGGAACTAATTATTTTCTTTCTCCCTTACTTGAGACAAACATGAAAGCATTTGATGAACTTGTCTTGAATTTGTCTAGAGGAAAACATGATAGGAAAGGAGTTTATTTAAAATGACAATAATACCATATTGTGCAATTGTAGCAGTTGCAAACATGGCAGTCTTTGGTATCTTGATTGCAACGTTTGCAAAAATGCATTCAAAGACAAAGTCTCAAGTACATCTAGGAATGATATTTTTTGCAAGTATGCTGTTTTTAGATAATGCCATTAATGTGTACACATATTTTTCCATGTTTGACCTTTACCAAGCTGCACTCTTGCCATTTGTTCTACTAGTTCGTATTGTCCAACTTGTAGGTGCTCTTGTATTTTTAAAGATAACATGGCAATAAATTATAAACTAAGAAATTTTGTACTACGAATAAAATAAATGGTTTATGTGACAGTNCAGTCTTAATGAACTATAACCCATAATTTATCGGGCATTTCCTTTACTTCTGTACATTTTTACAAATATGAATACACCTGCCATTATTGCAGCAGCTAAGATTGATAATCCAACTATGATGTTATTCCAAATGGAACCACTTTGAGTAGGCGCGGGTGTAGAATTGTCTTGTGTGGGGTTAATTGTAGAATTTTGCTGAACTGGAACTGAAGTATTATTTTCTTCTTTGGTATTGGTGACATTGGTATTTTGTTTGATCACTGGTTGTGGAATCACTGAAACTGTGACATTCTTCTGTATGGTATTTGTACTGTTTGTAGAGTTTGTCTGGTATATTGGTAACTTGGAGTCTGGTCCTACTATGCCCATCTGGTGTGGCAGTTTTCCTATTACTGCAAGAGCCTGTCTTATCTGCTCATCATTCCAGCCTCTAGACTTGAGTTCAGTATAAAACTGAGATTGACTAATTGTTCCATTTTGATATTCCTTTAAGATGGTATTACCATTATCCGCAATAGGACTTTGAGAAGGGGATATTCCAGATGTTACTACAAAAGGAATTATCTTTGTAGTATAGGTCTGTTCAGAATCACTTTCAAGTATCCATGCAAGCTTGATTTGATACATACCTTGTGGCTCATCTTTTGTATTGCACAATGTAGAAAATCTTTCCATTACCTTGCCATTTACTGTTACATCACACACTGAATTCTCAAAACCATTCAGAAAGACAGGTTTTGGATTGTTTGTGCTGGGCAATGAAAATGTGATGACCCTGTCTGCAAAATCCTGGCTTAATGCATCATTATGTGTGTAGATTGGAAAACAATCCTGTCCTCCACAATGGCTTGTTAGAGTTGTACCAAAGGGTTGTGAAAATGGTAAATAGATGTAAAGATCGGGATACNCATTGTGTGTATAGATTGGAAAACAATCCTGTCCTCCACATTGACTTTTAAGAGTAGTACCAAAGGGTTGTGAAAACGGTAAATAGATGTCAAGATCAGGATATGGATAATTTGTTTTTGAAATGTCTGGAATGTGTGATACCGTAATTGTTATCTTGGTTCCGGGGGGTCCAGAGTCTGGAGATATTGTGACATATGGACTTCCAAGTGTACTCAGATCTGTAGTTGCCCATGCTAGATTGCACAATGGGATGGCTCCAAGTCCTATCAATAGAACCAGTGTGTTTTTCAATTATGAAACTGCTCGAACTAAACTAATAAGACTTGGGTGTAATTTGTTAGTAAGAATGTTAGTTCTAAATTAGAATCTACCACATGTTTGATTTTACATGTTCTCTGATGTACATTAAAATCCTGCAGCAACTGGGTCTGCTGGCTTGATTATCTCTCGTAATAGTGTGGTGGCATATGACCCCCTTGAGAGTGTAAACTCTACATACGGTTCCTTGATTGCAAAGTCACTGCATGATATTGTAGCCTGTCTGAACCCCCCCTCTTCACTTGCTTCCTGCATCTCTTTTACAAAAAATTCCTTTGGTGTTATCTGTTGTTCTACAAGTATTTGAGAAATGAAACTGTCAAATCGATTCTTTTTTGAATACGAATATCCTACAAGTGGAATTGCTAGTCTTTGCTTGGGGTCATTTTGATATCTCCCTAGTATGTCATCTTTATCAAAACAGACATCTCCTTGTTGTGGCTGCATCAAGTTTTCTCCAAACTCAAATGCTCTAGATATTGTTTGATTGTATACAAATGACTGAAAAGCTTCTACAAAAAATCTTCGCAGCTGTATTGGTATGGCACGCAATGCTCTTAGTGCATCTCCATGGTCTATCATTTCATTTAATACAATTTTTTCAATGTCCATCTGAGGAGGAACCTGGTCAAAGACCTTGGCATAATTTGACTTGTCCTTGAGCATTTCTCGGATCTTGTTGTTGTGTGGCAAGTCATGTTCTGAAGTAAAAGAAAGTAGAGTCTCTACTGCGTAATCAAAATTTTTCTGTAAAATGGCCTTTCCTATCAAGTGTGACACTGGTCGTCTGCTTCCAAATCTCTGGTATCCAAAAAAATTCAGAATTTTGTCATGATCTGTAAACTGGGAAACTTTGGAAAAATCTGCATCTTCCACTTTGATCTTGAAATGGTTTCCAATCATGTCTTTTTTTGTCAGGGGTTTTTGGACAAGACCAATCTTTTCAAGCGTATACCTGTTTGTAACTAGGGTGTCAGTAGATCTGCCTGTTGTCATATCGCATACGTATTGTTCTGTAGTGGCATTTGCATCCTTGAGACCTAATGCCTTGAGCCTCAGACCATATTTTGTAAAAATGTCTGATAATGCATGATTTGTGTCAATGCCGTGTTTTTTTAACTTGTATACTGTATAGCTTCCAGAAGATGAGATCTTGTCAAGTGACTTGTCTCGCAGTATCTCTGAGACAAAAAACTGTTCTGGAGATGACTTGATCTTGCCGCCTGTACCTTCTGTCTTGGTACAATAGATGAAAATTCCAATCAGTTTGTCTAGGCTAGGGACCACTTCTTACTCTAGTGTGATATTGACGTATTTTGATACGGTGATATCGTGGTATCTTGCACTAAGCAAGATCTGATAAGTTCCTGGCATGGCAAAGTTATCTGCAGATATTGTCAACTTGACAGTCTGTGGCTTGTCAACTGTAACCGTGGTCTGTTGTGGTGTAATTGAGATTGTTTGCGGTCCTGCTGTATTTGATGTGATTATTGATACTGGGGAGTCTAGACTCTCTTGTGGGCTAATGTTTAGTGAAACTGTTGCATTTTGTCCATGATGTATGACAATTGAAGGATCTGTAGTTACATTGATTGGTAGAGGAACACTAGAATCTAAAACACCTATGTTGTTTTCAACCCATTCTGTAAACCAGACCTTGTTGTGGTCAACTGTAAAGTCCAACACTTGTGCTACTCCACAGTCTGATAAGGTTCCACAGTCTGACCAGTTGGGATTTTTGGATGGCACAACATATTCTACAAGTGATTGTGTAGATGGATCATACGCACCTAGACTGTTTGCAACTTGTTCATTAAACCACAGTCTTCCATTATCATCAAAGTGAGCCCAATATGGTCTTGATATTGGTGTCTTGATAAGTCCTGATGCATTACCATATGAGGACACAGGCGGTGGAGATGTGATGTGTTTTGTGAATTTTTTACTTGCAGGATCAAAATCGAAAAAGTAACTACTTGCAGTATCCATTATCCATAATTTTCCTGAGGAATCAACTGTTATTCCGTTTGGTGCCTGAATGTCTTGAGGTAGGAGGTACTGTGTATAGTTGCCTGTCTTTTTANTTCCATTTGGTGCCTGAATGTCTTGAGGTAAAAGATACTGTGTGTAGTTGCCTGTCTTTTTGTCATAGCTTACAAGATCTCCTCCCTGTTGATACTTCCAAACTGTATACCATAATTTTCCTGAAGTATCTGTAATCATGGCGCTTGTAAAGTTGTGATCTCCAGGAGATGGGATGCTTGACACACCAAGGTCTGGGCCTGTGTGGTCTATGCTAAACACTCCAATCTTTCTTCCAGTAAAGTCATTGATGTATGCACTCTTGCCATCTATTAGGAGCATCTGAGGGAATGAACCATCTTGTGTATTGCTCTTGGGGAAAGCAAATCTTTGATAGCTCTTGTCTGACGGATTAAATTTCCAAATTAAATTATGTTGCGAGTCTGTTATCCACATATTTCCGTCTTGAGAATTGGCAAGACCCCACATCATGGATTTTTCTCCCTTTTGCCACTGTTGATTGGTAAATTCTTGGAATGATTTTGAAGACAAGTCAAACTTGCCCAAATTTCCTGTGTTTGATTCTGTAAACCAAACACTGCCAGACTGGTCTACCATAATTGCAAGTGGTTGGGTACAGACTGTAGGTATTTTGAATTCTGTTATGTACGGGGTTGATGCAGATTGATTTGTTCCACAAAATGTTGGTCTGTCTTTGTCCTTGTAATTATCTGCAGGTGTTCCAGTAATTGTTGTTTCCGTAGTTTGAGCAGGGGGAGGTGTAATTCGTCCGCCTCCTAGAAATGCTACACTGACAGTGGAAACAATGAAAATTGCCATAAATGATAATGCAAGAAGTTTTTTGGTGTTCTTGTTCACAAAATCTTGGCTGTTTTTACCTTGTTATATCTTATACGTAAACACCCGTGAGAATGCCGGAGTCGAGAGGGGGCTATTTCCTTTTAATTGATAATGTCTTTTGGACTTCGCTTATGCTGCTTAGGAATTTTTGTTTGGCTTCATATTCGTCTGCAACCTTGATTGTTATCGATGATGCTGAAAACATTACATCCTTGACAAGTATTGGTGGGGAGAGTCCTAAAAGTTCGCTTAGTATTGCAAGTATGTTGCTAAATGTGGTATTATTTTTATAGTGAAATACTGTGTTTCCCTCTGCAATCTTTGGGTTTGGTTCTAGCGGTATGATAAGTTCAGGGGAAGTAAATTCTGTTATGAATAATGCAATGTCTTCTTTTACCTTTGTACTAAGATCTTCTTTTTGTGTAATGAGTTTCTCTTTTGCCTTTTCCAAATCTGTTGAAGCATCATAGTAGTCCTGTCCTATCATTTTTGCAAACGTGGACTCGGTTGGACTCTTGAGTGGAATTTCATGGATTCTAAAATTTACTGTTGCAAGCTCATCTTCAGTGTCTTTTAGCTGAGTTCTATTTTCTCTAATACGAGCTGCAACCTGCTCTAAAAAGGCAAAGTCAGACATTTCTAGCTAAACTCATGGACTACGTCCATAAGGCTTGCCTTGAATTCTTCAGTGGACAATCCCCACTTGCCATATTCGTCTTTGAATGCGTCCCATGAAGCTTCTGCTTCACTTGCAATCTCTAATATCTTTGGTCCAATTGCCTTTGTATTGACAAGTATTGTGACATTAGCTTGCTCTGTCTCTAATATTGGAATCTTGATGAATATCATTCTTGATTCTTCAATGTGGAATCTGTCCTTTATCATGTTCTTTAGAATGTCTCTCTCCTTTGCTTCAAAGTCTCCTTTCACTTTGACAAGTGCACAACAGGAATCTTTTGGACCTCCCTTGTCCCTGATATCAACTTCATCAATATCAAACAGTACTCCATCTTCTTTCTTGTTGATGTGTTCTACGATTCCCTCCATGGTATTATGTTTAGTACTTGTCATCAAGTCTGAGCTCCATTGTCTCTCTTCTGGAACAATCGGAATTACCCACGGAATTGCAAATCTTGGTCTCTTTGTTGCAAGCCATGTTCTATAGTTTGACATGTCCCATTCTGTCTCTCTTGCAAATGATGCGATAAACATAGACATTGCATTTGCTGCAATTAGATTCATTCCTCGGTAATCCTTCCAGCCTACTTCGTGTTCTTTTGGAAGGTCATCTATGATTGAAGACATTTTGTCTAGTTTCTTTTCATGTCTTTGTGCAAGTTCTCTTAATCGCTTGTTGGAAAATAGGATTGAACAGTCACTGTATTTTATCTGGTGTTCTAGGTTCATCACTATGTTGATGGCTGATGCCTCTAGAATTACTGGGTCCCATCCAAATTCTGGTAATAATCCAAATGATGCTATTGTTGCATGCTCTTTTGTGTCCTTTTTGATATATTGCATAAAGGCACTTGCAAATGAAGCGCCAGTACCTCCTCCCATTGCAAATGGAACTGTAAATCCTCTTACTGGTTCAGGAGATAGACTTGAAAGTTGTTTTTGCATGTCATATTTTGTACTGACTTCTTTGATGAATCTTGTACGGCCCTCTGCCCAGTTTCTTGCAGCACCTCCTGCACCTGAAATCACATGTTTGTCCCTTAATGCAAACAAGTCTGGGTATGATTGTAATATTAAATTGGCAGCTCTTGGGTCCAGATCAATTAAGAGAGCTCTTGGAATGAGTGGAATTTCACTGCCACCATAAGCATTTGGAAATCGTAAGATGGTACTTCCATATCTTTTGAGTATACGGGATTCATCTTTTTCTCCCTTTAGTGTTGGCTTTAGAGGGTCTGCCCCGACATCAATCAATAATCTTCTGTATGTTTCTGCGCCAAGACCAATGCCACAATGGCCAAAACTTGTCATGATAACTGGCGCTGGTGGTAATGGGGCAAACTTTGACAATTTTAATCACTATCTGAAACCTCAACTTGTCTCTTTAAGGATATAGTGCAAGTTTGTACAGTCTGTACTTGATACTTGTAGACATGTTGTAGTTTCAATCCTGTTACTGTGCGNTTAACCATGTAGTGCAAGTTTGTACAGTCTGTACTTGATAGTTGTAGACATGTTGTTGAAGTTTCAATCCTGTTACTGTGCATGTCTTTTTGAATTTAAGATTTAAGAATGATTTATTCTTCCTCTGTTAGGGCTTTTTTGAGTACTCGAAACTCCTCTATTGATATCTGTCCTTCTGCAAGTCTGACTCTAAGAAGCTCAAGTGATGCATCTTTCTTGGGTTGGGGGGTGGCTTGGGTCTGTTCTATGTCTGTACCATTGGGAGCCTCTAGCAAGTTCTCAATGTATCTATAGTCTGACATTACGATGGGTTCGCCAGTCTTTACAGTCTCTATTATCTCTCGCAGTCGTTTTGGATTTCCCTTGCCTGANTTTGAATTTAAGATTTAAGAATGATTCATTCTTCTTCTGTCAGGGCCTTTTTGAGCACTCGAAACTCTTCTATTGATNTTTGAATTTAAGATTTAAGAATGATTCATTCTTCCTCTGTTAGGGCTTTTTTGAGCACTCGAAACTCCTCTATTGATATCTGTCCTTCTGCAAGTCTGACTCTAAGAAGCTCAAGTGATGCATCTTTCTTGGGTCGGGGGGTGGCCTGGGTCTGTTCTATGTCTGTACCATTGGAAGCCTCTAGCAAATTCTCGATGTATCTATAATCTGACATTACGATGGGTTCTCCAGTCTTTACAGTCTCTATTATCTCTCGCAGTCGCTTTGGGTTACCCTTGCCTGTTGCCAACAAGCCTTTGATTGTTTTTATCATATCTTCTGACATTTTATTTCACTATTGTCTTGAATCTGGGATCCCCTTTTATCTTATCGAATGAAGAGTCTTTGACTGCCCAATTCTTTATGGTTCTACCATAATGTGATATTGCCTGTGCTAGAAGAATGAGCGCATCATCGTTTTGTCCAAGTTGTGCCTTACTTCTTGCTTTTGCATAAATTATGGTCCCATTTTTTGGAAACTCTTTTAATATTTTATCAAATATGACAATTGCTTCTTCATGTCTTCCAAGCTCTGATAATTCTGTAGCCTTGTAAAATACTGCCTCATTGTTATCAGGTTCTTTTTCCAAAATTTTATCAAAGTACGACAATGATTCTTCATGTTTTTTCTGCTTGCCAAGCACAAGTCCTTTGTAGTATATTGCTTGCAGATTTTCAGGTTCCTTGTCAAGCACTTTGTTTAGACAATCAAGTGCGTTATCATATTTTTCAAGCTGAATTGATGCAACTCCTTTGTTATACAACGCTGGAATGTATGTAGGATCGTTTGATAATGCCCTATCATAATACGTAACAGCTTTTTCAAATTGTTGCATCTCAGAAAAATGATTTCCTAGATTGTTCAATGCGTCAACATGATTTGGAGTACGCTCAATTATTTTCTCAAAGCATGTCATGGCATCCTTATTTTTCTTTAACTTCAAAAGAGACATTCCTTTGTTGTATAATGCATCTGTGTTTGTGGGATCTTGTTTTAATGCCTNTCTCAAAGCATGTCATGGCATCCTTGTTTTTCTTTAACTTCAAAAGAGACATTCCCTTGTTGTATAATGCATCTACGTTTGTAGAGTCTTGCTTTAATGCCTTGTCAAAAAATGATATGGCATCCTTGTGTTTTTCAAGCTTGGCATAGCTTATTCCTTCTAAAACCGTTTTTTCAACCTGATTTTTTTCACTCATCTTGATATGCTAAATGTTTTGCATGTCTTGTTTAATGTTTTTTGATAAACCATGAGAAATCCATAAATCTCTGGCAAGGGATTTAGACATTTTTTGGTTCTTGCATTGCTTCAGGAAATGCCTTTTTTATGTATCTTGAAAGAACTGGATACTGTATTATCAAAGAAGACAAGACCACTCCGAATGTGATAGTCTTTAGTATCTCCTTCATATCGCTTTCAGGAAGGGTTGCAACTAGTGCGACTGACAGTGCTCCTCTCATACCTCCAATCATAACAACATGCCTCCATGCTCCGGTTGTCTTTTCATTTGTAAAGCGGTGTGTCACAGCAAGTATTGGATATGTTGATGCAGCTCTTGCAGCTAATACTGCAACAATTGCAAGTGCAATTAGAGGAATGTTCTGTCCTATCCTTGTCATGTCCATGTTCAATCCCAAGTACAAAAATGCTACAGAGTTTGCAAAGAATGCAATCATCTCCCAAAAGTTTGATGCATATGCTCTTACTTTTTCGCCTATGATGTTGGGTTTTCTCATTATCACACCAAACCACAATCCTGCTGCAGCTGCTGCTACAAGGCCTGAAAAACCAANGCTAAATGTTTTGTATGTCTTGTTTAATGTTTTTTGATAAGCCATGGGAAATCCATAAATCTCTGGCAAGGAATTTAGACATTCTTTGGTTCTTGCATTGCTTCAGGAAATGCCTTTTTTATGTATCTTGAAAGAACTGGATACTGTATTATCAAAGAAGACAAGACCACTCCGAATGTGATAGTCTTTAGTATCTCTTTCATCTCACTTTCAGGAAGGGTTGCAACTAGTGCGACT
>NZ_RCMC01000312.1 GCF_011319475.1 Candidatus Nitrosotalea sp. FS | reverse complement strand
TACATGTAAACTGCATGAAGATGGCAAAGGATCTTCAAGATAAACAAACACAATTAATGGAAATTTACAGAAGTAATCCTACTTTTCCATTTGATTTCTATAACATATCCCTCAGAGAAGCAGATACTAAAATCCAAACCATCCGAGAACTTTACAAACAGATCACAGATGAAGAACTGTTTTAGGGTTTGATCTTCCTTTTTATGATTACAGAATAATTGTTAATTTCTAATATTGATATGAAGTATTATGTTCAAGATGTTATCTATATAGGATAGAGACAAATTCGGCTAATCATAATTTAATTTCGTGAATTCTTTATGTCGCGGAAAATTTTTTACACATACATCTCTACTTGTCATTCTCATTGTTTCCTCAGTAGGTCTCTTGGTATTACCCAACATCGAAACCTCTTTTGCTTCTAGCGGACCTACTACTTTACCAAGCACAACACTGGTATCATCACCACCTACAGGCACTAAAGGACCTGATGACATTACAAGATTAGCTATAGATGGAGTTGATGGTGGAAAGGCGCTCATTTGGACAAACTTTCAGAACGGAATAAATCCAGACGGCACCCCTGGCACTGCAGGCGGTCCAACTCAGAGCACCATTGCAGGGTTTGACCCAACAACTGGTGCACTTGTACGAAGTATTCATGTTACAGGCAAGGTCGACGGATTAACAGCTGACCCAAGCAAGGGTACACTTATCGCTACAGATAATGAAGATTCCAATTCTGGTATCAGTATCATTTATCCAGCAATTGGCGCTGTTGCAACCTACACATACTCTCCTGATCCAGCAGTATCAGGTAACGGTGGAACAGACAGCATTGCAGTACATAACGGTCACATCTACTTGGCCCACTCAAACCCTAACGATGTTACACAACCAACCGAATACCAAGTCAGTTTTGATACATCAACTCTTACAGCTAATTTAACTNCCGCCTGCAGGCCCAAAGGACCTGATGACATCACACGACTAGCTATTGATGGAGTAGATGGAGGAAAGGCGCTTATTTGGACAAACTTTCAGAATGGGATAAACCCAGATGGTACCCCTGGTACTTCAGGCGGTCCAACCCAGAGCACCATTGCAGGGTATGACCCAACAACTGGTGTACTTGTACGAATTATTCATGTGACAGGCAAGGTAGATGGTCTTACTGCTGACCCAAGTAAAGGTACACTTGTCGCTACAGATAACGAAGATAGCAATTCTGCAATCAATATAATTTATCCAGCAATTGGTGCTATTGCAACTTACACTTTTTCTCCTGATCCAGCAGTATCAGGTAACGGTGGAACAGACAGCATTGCAGTACATAACGGTCACATCTACTTGGCCCACTCAAACCCTAACGATGTTACCCAGCCAACTAACTATCAAGCTAGTTTTGATACCTCGACTCTTACAGCAAACCTGACGCCAGTCTTCTTTGACAACAGCACAGCAATCGATGCAGTGAGTGGTCATAGCGTAACCTTGGGTCTTACTGATCCAGATACGAACTTTATCATGCCAAACACGAGTCCTCGTTTTGCTGGTGAACTTGCAACAATAGGTCAAGCCGATGGCCAGATAGTTTTTGCCAAGGACTTTGCTCATACTCCATCACTTACGGTGCTCAATGTGAATGACAACAAGCTAGGCAAAGTTCCACCGCTTGACGGTATTGCAGTTGCTACATCAAATCGTGGAACTCTGTATGTAATCGATGCAGCAGCTAGTAAGATTCTAGTCCTTGACACAACTGGATGGCCTACAGGAACAGTATTTGTAGGTGAACCAAAAGACAATGGAAATCCTATGGTTGGAACTCTTGATTTGTCTACTGGTAAAGTAACTCCACTTGGCAACAGCTTTGTCAGTCCAAAAGGTCTGTTCTTTGTTCCAGATAATGAGCAAGATGATGACAAAGCAAATAATGATAAAAACTGAGAAATCACCACTAGAATAAAGATACCTTAACGGATACTAGCAGGATAAGATAAAAAAAGTGGCAACAATAGTTTGTTACCACTTGAATATGTTCCTAGTCTTGTTTTGACTTTGATGCATATCAAGATATGCTACAAATATTCTATAACATCAATACCGGTAAATCTTGTCTTATGGGACACTAATTTTTTATTCTCATCCAATAATTGAACCAATTAGTGGCAATCTCATGTTGTGCTGTCTTGAGATCTATATTACCTGAGCATACCTGATCGTGCAGATAATTCTCAAGACTATCCTTGGTAGATGAACTTGAATGTGGCTCTGGCCAGAGGTTTTTCATATCATCTGGGGCACCACCAAGCTCAAGGGGAATCAAGTGATCAAATTCATAGTTGCTTGGGGAATCGGTAAACCCATAAGCCTTCATGCTCTCTAGTTTTTGTGGCTCTGTAACAGAGACGGGAGGTCTTACTGTTTTTGTATATCCTGAGACGCAGATGGTAGAATCAATGTTATCCTGTGTTACAGCAGGATCAATTGCACCTGGCGTGCATTTTGGATCAGGTAGTGTATCGTTGATTGCTTGACATGTCTGCATTGTCATATATGGCAAATATTGGCCAGATCCTTGATTTGGTTGAACTGGTGGAGAAGGCTTCATGATATCTGGATGAGGGATTCCAACCAGTGCAAATATCATAACTGCAGTAATGGCAACGCCAAAAAATAATACTTTGAGTGANATTTATCTGATTTCCAAAATTGGAAAAAAGTTATTTCCAACTTTGGCAGATGGATTTTAAATATTCAATTCATTGAAAATGATAACATGTTAAATGAAATAACAAAAGTATCGTCTCATGATTTTGAGGCAATAGTTGAAACAAATAGGCTCAAAAGAGATCTATATCTTGCTCGTCTGAGAAAATAATAACACACTAGACGGAAACCTAAATCCCAAATCTTAACATGAAAAAGTTCTAGCTAGCAAACTTTTACGGAAAATGACATTGTATTTTAAGACAATTCGAACTCAAAAGCATTTGGACTTTAATGTATACGAGTCTTACAGGACCTGTAAAAATACCATCAAAATGAAAACACTTGGTGTAATGTCCGTTATCAAAATCAGCTAAATGTTTATCTATGATTTAGCAGTACTAATGAAAGATGAAATATTGGCAAGTTACAATCGCAGTGGTTGCCTTAGGCATACTTGCTATAGGAAGTTCCAATTCGTTTGCAGCAAGTGATCCAATATACATGAATTTTCCAGGTATTTCTGGAGATACCGTGGCTAAAGGCTTTGAAAATCAAATTCAAGTAGATAGCTTTCAATGGGGTGTAGAACGAGCAATTTCATCACCATCTGGTGGTATAAGAGAAGCTGGCGCACCACATGTCGGTGAAATCACAATTACAAAATTAATGGACAAGGCATCTCCACTATTGCTTCAAAGCTCTTTGGTGGGTGAAGCCGTAAGTCCAGTCACAATAACCTTTGTCAAGGATACAGGCATTGGTCCTATAAGATATGCAGAGTACACTTTGGATAATGTTTTGATATCAGGCTATAGTGTTTCAAGCGGTGGGGATAATCCAACAGAATCACTTTCTCTGTCATTTACCAAAATCACTTTCAAGTTTACGCCAACTAATCCAGACGGCTCTCCGGGTACACCCATTCAAACTACATATGACCTTGCACTAGGTAAAATAGTGTAACTTCTATTTACGAAGTTGATATGTCGTTTTTTCAATCTTCGAGTGATGTAGTTTTGGTCGCATGGTATCATGATCGCTATTAGAAACATCTTGTTAATTGCAGCGCTTGGATTGATAGTATCATTTACCACATATGATGCGCATGCTTCTGTGTTTCTTAAAATACCATCAATACCTGGAAGCTCAACCACTCAAGGATTTACAAATGATATAGAGCTGAACAGCTTCCAATTTTCTAATGCTAGAACAATAACCTTACCATCTGGAAGTACGGAACAGCAAGCTTCTGCACCAGCTATCTCAGACCTAATAATTACAAAAACCATGGATAAATCTTCACCTGGAATTGTTAAAGCGCTTCTCCTCAATCCTGTGATATCAAAAATAGACATATTCCTAACAAAACCATCTGCTTTTAGCAAGGAACAATTTGTTTATGCTCATTATACTCTATCCGATGTTTTATTTTCCAGCTATTCTGTCTCAAGTGGCGGAGATACACCAACTGAAAGCATCGGAGTAAACTTTCAAAAAATTCAGGCTGATGTTACTACACAAAAGCCAGACGGTTCTGTGGGACAAACAATATCATTTTGCTGGAACGAAGCTACAAATCAGCAATGTTCAGTTTCAACTCCATCAGACACTACTCCTCCAACTGTGACAGGTAGTATCGCTCCAGCACCAAACGCAAAAGGATGGAACAACTCTACTGTTACTATAACATGGTCTGGAACAGATACTGAGAGCGGCATCAAGTCATGTGATGTCCCTACAATATACTCTGGACCTGACACATCGGGCATAAACGAGACAGGTCATTGTACCGATAATGCAGGAAATATTGGAGCTGGGAATGTTACAATACATTATGATGCAACAAAACCCATAATCACTGGTGCTCCAACCACCGCACCAAATACGAATGGTTGGTATCGCAATAACGTTGCAGTTAACTTTACTGCAAATGATGCAACATCGGGAGTTTCAACAATCACACCCAATGTTGTGATATCAACAGAAGGTAAAAACCAAAATGTTACGGGAACTGCAATTGACAATGCTGGAAACATCGCAAACTTTACTGTTTCTGGGATAAACATAGACAAGACTCCTCCAACTGTATCCGGAACCCCCTCANCAAACTTTACTGTTTCTGGAATAAACATAGACAAGACTCCGCCAACGGTATCAGGAGCCTCATCGAGATTGCCTGATCACAATGGCTGGTATAATCATCCAGTTGTAATTTCGTGGACAGGTACTGATGCATTAAGTGGAATAAACTCTTGTGATACAGCAACAAACTATGCAGGCCCTGA
>NZ_RCMC01000289.1 GCF_011319475.1 Candidatus Nitrosotalea sp. FS | reverse complement strand
TAAAAGGCGACCAAATCCAGATATCTGGAACCGCACAGTCTTTCACCAGTGTTAGCAGTTCACTTACAAGCCCATCAGGAATCAGATACAATGGTGCTGCAATGACAAACTTTGATGGTTCATACAATATCACCTATTTGACATCATCATCATTTGAGACGGGGAACTGGCACATCACATTACATAGTGGTGCGCTAACACAAGTGCTTTCCATCTTTTTAGAGCCTTAAGTAATAGCGTAGTTCAACCTAGAATGAATTCTTTTGTGTTGTCCGACTATATGTGCAATCAACTAACACAAAGCTTCTCACGATACCTCTAAATAATTTAGAACTTGTGAAAAATTATGGAACATGTAAAACCAGAAGAATTTGATTCCAAGGTGCTTGGAGATAATAAAAAAACAGTTGTTTTATTCTATGCTACATGGTGTCCATACTGCTCTAATTTCAAACCAACATTTGAATCTGCAAAAATTGAGACTGCAAACAAAGTAGGAGCAATCATAGATGAGGATGAGAATCCATTATGGGACAGGTTCAACATTCAAGCAGTACCTACAATGATTGTATTTCAGAATGGAAAAATAATTTCACGAAGAGATGCCAAAAAACATGTCGGACTAACAAAATCAGACATGGATTCCATAGTTNAAATTGAGACTGCAAACAAAGTAGGTTCAATCATAGATGAAGACGAGAATCCATTGTGGGACAGGTTCAATATTCAAGCAGTGCCTACAATGATCGTATTTCAAAATGGAAAAATAATTTCACGAAGAGATGCCAAAAAACATGTCGGGCTAACAAAATCAGACATGGATTCCATAGTTAAAGAACTAGCCTGATTTCATATTCTTTCGGATCTTTTTTGCCAAGTCATCAAGATCAGTATCATTTGTAATCATTCTTCGTGTCCACAGGTTACCCACCTTATTGTATCTAGGAATGATATGTACATGCACATGTGGAATTATTTGGTTTGCAGAACGCCCATTGTTTTGACCAATGTTAAATCCATCTGCGCCTGTTGCGGCCATTATTCCGCGGGCTATTGTAGGCACCATGGAAAATAATTTTCCCACCTCGTCATCAGACATGTCTATAATTTTTTCATGGTGAATCTTGGGCATCACTAGCGAGTGACCTTTTTGGATTGGGTACTTGTCCATTATTGCAATATGTGAATCGTCTTCGAATATTACATACGCATCTTGTTTTTTGCTTATGATGTTACAAAAAAGACAGTCCATGCCTTTTTTGCATGACATATTTTATTTATACTCACCTTCAATCAGATTGAAAATACATACACTCATGTCAGATACTGTTATTTAGGGTAAAATTTTGACTTGGATCGTCAAATGGGAAAAAAAGATAGAGAAGAGCGAGTTCAGGAACGGGAGACTTTTTACCAAAAACGACAGAGGACACAATTCAAGAACAAGGCAATAGCCATAGGCATTCTAGCAGGAATTGTGGCAGTCCTTGGAATTTCAAGTTACAATTTTTACGAGTTGTCATCACAGGTAACACCAAAAGGCGAACCACCAGGTTCAGGCCCTCTTGGTGGAATCCACATTCATGCAGGATTATTGACACTAATTTATGGTCAACAATTTGACTATTCATCTACAGCATATCAGATAAAGAGTCCATACATTGGATTCCAGAAAGGAAATGGTGAAACAATACATGCAATGGCAAAAAATGTCACAATGGGATTCCTCTTTAATTCATTGCGTATCGGATTAGATGACAAGTGTTTCACATTCCCTGATAGTCGTGCATTTTGTACAAATGCCAACTACACGTTGAAATTCTATGTCAATCATCACGAAGTACCAGACTTGAAGAACTATGTCTTCAAGGATCAAGACAGAATCTTGATTTCATTTGGTAATGAAAATGAAACACAGATCAATGCACAGTTGGCACGACTAGACGGATTCCAGTTAATCACTTAGGGTTCTGAGAGTTCTTCTTTTAATTCCTTGAATTGGTCTACAGTTATTTCCCCTTTTGCCAATCTATTTTTTAGAATCATCATTGCATTATCTCCATCATCTTTTTGTTCAGATAAAACTTCAGGTACAGGAGTTTCTGGTATCAATTCAGTGGAACTATCAGATTGGTTTCGCTTCTTCCTGAGATAAAGTATTGAACCCACTATGCCTGCTCCCACAAGAGAAATTATCGGATATATCACAGCACTAAAGCCTCCAAGGCCAGGCATCAGATTATTTCCTAAAGCGTTAGACTTCTGCACCCCAGGGTTTGAAGCGNCTCCAAGGCCAGGCATCACATTATTTCCTAAAGCGTTAGATTTCTGCGCCACAGGGTTTGAAGCAATATCATCCACTGCCATCTTTTCGCTTAGCTGAATAACTTTAGAATTGATAGTACTTGAAGAGCCAGAATTCTTACTATTGAGTAAATCTTGCAGTCTTTTTGCATCCGCTATTCTTTTTTTGATTAGGTCATCAACTGAAGTCTGAGATTGGTCAGGGGCTGGAGGCGGTGTGGTTGTAGTAGGCGGAGAGAAAGTAATAGCCGTTGCAACATTTGATGGGTTGCTTGTTCCAGCTTGGTTTACTGCAGAAACTCTATAAGAATACAATTTGTTTGGAGTAAGTCCAGTATCCTGGTATGATGCTGACAGCGTATTTTGAACGAAATTAAAGCCAGTTCCATCATCTCTCTCTATTTTATATCCAGCAAGTTGTCCGCCACCAGTATTTGTAGGACTTGCCCACTGGAGATCAATCTCAGTAGAAGATGCTACAGACGTGGTCAAAGATGTAGGAGGAGATGGTATAACAGGAGAGCCATCAGGTGAAAATGTGAACGATATTGTCTTTCCATTTTCTTTGGTTGCAATAAATGCAGTTGCATTGTACGTTCCCTTGATTGAGAATTTTTGCTGATTATCAGAAGTACTAGTATCAACAATTATCTGAAAGGTATGATTACTGTCAGCAACTCCTGATGCAAGCGAAATAAATTTGTCAGTCGGATCAAAGAGTAACAAAGTAACATTTGGCGGATCTGTATCCAGTATAGTACCCGAAAAATAGATTTTACTTCCTCCCTTGTAAAATGGTGCATTTGTTTTAAGTGAAGTCACTTCAGCATATGCAGGAATTACGGTAAGAGATATGACGATTATAGACAATAGTACACCAAGATACAGTCCCTGCTTGCCCATACAGAGAATCTCATATTCTAATTATTAAAAACTCGGTAGAATTCATACTTGTCAACTATTAAGTTCATTTTATTCATGAATTATCAAAATCAATGGCGTTATTTTTGACATGGAAATTTTCCAAGTTTGTGGATTTGAAAAACATGAACCAGGTGTTGGATCTCATGTGTGAAATTATCTACAATGTATAAAATAGGGCATAAAATATGGTATCAGCATTGGAAATATCAAGCAGAAATGTAGTTGAGGGTCCTTCGAGGGCACCCCATCGAGCCATGTACAAGGCAATGGGTTTAGACGATAATGATTTAGGAAAACCTTTCATCGGTGTATCACATAGCGGAAATGAAGCAACACCGTGTAACATTCATCTAGGAAGATTGGCAACTCATGCAAAAGCAGGAGTAGAGATTGCGGGTGGAACACCCAGAGAATTTTCTACAATCGCAGTAAGTGACGGTATTGCAATGGGTCATGAAGGTATGAAATCATCTCTTGTTAGCAGGGAAATTATTGCAGATTCTATTGAATTAATGGTTCGTGCACATCAGTATGATGGACTAGTTGGAATTGCAGGATGTGACAAGAGTTTACCAGGTACCATGATGGGAATGGCCAGACTTAACTTACCATCTGTTTTTGTCTACGGCGGTACAATCATGCCAGGAATTTTAGATGGAAAACAAGTTACAGTTCAAGACGTATACGAAGCAGTTGGAGCATATGATGCAGGAAATCTGACATTAGAGGCACTAAAGAATTTAGAAAATGTAGCCTGTCCAAATTCGGGCTCTTGTGGAGGAATGTACACTGCAAATACAATGGCATCAATTAGCGAAGCAATAGGAATTGCACTACCAGGAAATGCATCACCGCCTGCAGAGGATCCAAGAAGGGAAAAAATGGTATACGAAAGCGGCAAGGCCGTGATGAATTTACTTGAGACAGGAATAAAACCAAAAGACATTTTGACATATGAGGCATTTGAAAATGCGATTGTAGTAGCTAATGCCATAGGAGGCTCTACAAATGCAGTATTACACCTGCTTGCGCTATCTCGTGAGATAGGAGTAAAGTTGACACTAGATGATTTTGAAAGAATCAGAAGAAAGACGCCTCACATTGCAGACATGAGACCTGGAGGAACATATGTTATGCTAGATCTTGACAAGATTGGTGGAATCCCATTGCTAATGAAGAGTTTACAAAAGAAAAACCTCATTCATGAAAACGCCATGACAGTAACAGGCAAGACAGTCAAACATNTGCTTGCGCTATCTCGTGAGATAGGAGTAAAGTTGACACTTGATGACTTTGAGAGGATTAGAAGAAAAACTCCTCACATTGCAGACATGAGACCTGGAGGAACATATGTTATGCTAGATCTTGACAAGATTGGTGGAATCCCATTGCTAATGAAGAGTTTACAAAAGAAAAACCTCATTCATGAAAACGCCATGACAGTAACAGGCAAGACAGTCAAACACAATCTGGATTCACTACAAATATCATTTGATTCAAGCCAAAAGGTGTTAAAATCAATTGAATCACCAATTCACGATGTTGGAACTCTTACAATACTTAGAGGATCACTTGCTCCAGAGGGTGCAGTAGTAAAAGTCGCAGGTGTTCACACAAAAGAATTCAGAGGAAGAGCCAAAGTATTTGACAGAGAAGAAGATGCGTTTGATGCAATATCAAAACGACTGATAAAAGAACACGATGTTGTCATAATAAGATATGAAGGTCCAAAGGGCGGACCAGGAATGCGAGAAATGCTCGGCGTTACAGCAGCTCTTGTAGGACAAAACTTGGGTGAAAAAGTTGCACTGATAACAGATGGCAGGTTCTCAGGGGCAACAAGAGGATTCATGATAGGTCATGTTGCACCAGAGGCAGCAGTTGGCGGAAACATTGCACTAGTAAAAGAGGGTGACGAAGTTGTCATCAACCTAGAGAAAAACTCCATTGATCTGATGGTATCAGAAAATGAACTTGCACAAAGACGCCGTGATTGGAAACCAAGAAAGCCAAATTATGAAAATGGTGCACTTGCAAAATTTGCGTCACTTGTGACATCTGCTGCAGAAGGCGCAATTACAAAACCAATCTGGTAAAACTACCAGACAAAATTATTCTTGTGGAATATGGTATTGACAGAAAAGTCTCAGTTTCAGCCCCACTCTTTTTGCAGTAACAGATACTCCATCTCCTAGGCCTTTTTGACAAATGGTACAGGCAGCCTCTGCCACAGTAGTCTTGACCAAGGGTTTTTTTCTTGCAAAATACAGATCCTGGAAC
>NZ_RCMC01000302.1:1943-5187 GCF_011319475.1 Candidatus Nitrosotalea sp. FS | reverse complement strand
GATGCAACATATGCCCAAGTACTTGTAAGTCTGGTCAAGTATGGATTTGCAGTTGTTCTATTGCATCCGCAGGACTATGCCAACAAGCATTCTGGATTTGTATATGATAATGTGATCAACCAGACACAGATTCATGAGCTTGACTTGTTGATAGACGAAATCCAAAATGATGGATACAAGTTGGTCTCAATTGATGACATTCCAAAGAATGCACACTATGAGACAAAATATCCAAAGTGGCTTGATAAAGACTTTGAGTGGTTTGCCAAGGATGAGATAACAGATAGTGAAATAATAAATTCTGTCAAGTATCTACAAAATATACAAACAATTCAGACAGGTCTTGTCAGCACAAAATATCCATTGCATGAAAATATTCGGGCAACATATTTTTGGATAGGTGAATCTGCTGATTCTGATAACCAATACATCAGCAATTTATCAAGCGCTTGGGATGAGGATTGGGTACATCACTATGGTGGAGTCGATGATCCTAAAAATAGGGATAACTATATGCCATCTGCATTTACTCCAAAAGAGAATCCGTTTTACTTTGCCTTACCATACAATGATTTCAATGACGATGGAACTCGCAGGGCAGATGCATATAGTACTGTATACTGGTCTGGGGAGCAACAATGGAATGATTCTCAATCCATGTTGAAAAATAGATGGATAGAAATAACAAAAGGAGACAAGACTGCATATGCCCAGTGGGAGGACACTGGACCTTTTGTGTATAATGATTCGGCCTATGTATTTGGCGATGCACAACCAAGCAATGCTGTAAACCATGGTGTAGGTCTTGATGTCTCCCCCGCAGTCAAGGACTATCTGAGTCTGTTAAATGGAAAAAATGTTGTATCGTGGAGGTTTGTTGATTTTAGTGATGTTCCAGACGGTCCATGGAAAGATATCATCACAACATCTCAAATATTTCATTTTGAACACTGATTATTTTCAAGATGTTATGTTTGCTGGATTTACAACCTGTCCCATAAACAGGACAAGGCCTGTCTGATCATCATAAATCATAAAGACAAATGGGTGGTCTGCCCTGAAGGTGTATTTTGAAAGCGGCATGGCTGTAGATTGAAAGACAGCACCTGTAGCGGCTGCAGCCTCTGTTCCCTTTTCGTCTACCTTGACAAAGGCTTGGTGTACTGCCGTACTGATTGAAAATTCCTTGGTTCCGCTGATTCCTGTAAAGTCTGCATCATTTGGAGAAAAGGCGGATGGCATTCCCATTGATGGTAGGTAGTCGTTTAGGATGTACTTTGTATCAAGTGAAAATTTTGGCATGTATACCATGACTGACTCTGTTGTCATGTTTCCATTCCATTGCTGTAATTTTTCTACAGAGAGTGAATTTTCAAGTGATCTTAGATCGTTACTCTTTGGTAATAGTACTATCATGGATAGATGTCCTCCCTGATATGGCATCTTGAGTGCCTGGATGTTGTTATCTTCAAAATATGGAAAACTTGCAGTCGTTGTCATCATTGGTGTTTTTACGATTTTGTTTCCAGACGTTGTAAAGTTCTGGTTGCTTGTACCTTGTGCCTCAAATTGGTTTGTCCAGTTTCCTTTAAAGTAGATTGCATTTGTAAGTACGACTCGACTGTTTTCGTTTATTGATCCTTGTGGCAGAAGGTCAACTATCTTTTGGTCTGTCTTGTTCTCTACCCATGTGTTTATTATTTTTCTTGAATTCTCCGAGTCGCCCTTTAGATCAAGGTTTGTCACATTGGCTCCATAGTATTGTTTTATGGTATCTTTGTAGGTTGAAAACACTGGATAATCATTTTGAATCCACAATGCATTTGCTATATCTAGTTTGTACTGTTGGCTTGGACTGTTTAGCTCNCTTTGTAGGTTGAAAACACTGGATAGTCATTTTGAATCCATAACGCGTTTGCTATATCCAGTCTGTACTGTTGGTTTGGGTCGTTTAGTTCTGAATTAATTCTGCTTATCCCATTTTTACGAGAAATGTCATCTTGTACAAAATGAAAGACTGATTCCATCTCATCGCTTGTTGTACCACGCGCACCTTCGTATATCATTGAAAATGCGTTTGTGATACTATATGGTGAGAAAAAGACATTTCCATTATCCTGTCCTAGTATCTTTGATAAAAATTCAAAACCAAACATGTTGTTTGCATCAGATGGGTTTTGTGCAACTAGCGTGTTCTGGTTGACACTGATTGTACCCCAACCGCGCTCCGCAAGTATCTTTGCCGTTTGTGATTTTACACATGCGGGATGACCATCTTCAGTCCTGATTACTAGAGTGAAATACTGGATACATATTATTTTGTCAATTGATGTTCCTGACTTGAACTGTACAAGTGGCGAGCTTGTCAGTTTTATTGGTGTTCCAATCTGTGCATATGCACCGTTTTGTGCTAATGCAGATGTCGCCAAGATTATAATTGCAAATACTGCAAAACACAGAGATTTCAATGTATGAAAAGCGCTTGCATTATTTAAAAAACTAGTGTAGCTTTTCTCTTTGATGTAATCTAGTTTTGTTCTAATGATTTTATGTCAATTACAAATCTGTATCTGACATCGCTGCTGAGTACTCGCTTGTATGCCTCATTTACTTTTTGAATTGGAATTAGTTCAATCTCACTTGCAATGTTATTCTTGCCACAAAAGTCAAGCATCTCCTGTGTCTCCTTGATTCCTCCGATGAGTGAGCCTGCAAGACTGCGTCTGCCTGCAACAAGTGAGAACGATCCAACCGGTGTCTGTTTTTCTGGAATCCCTACAACTACCATGGCACCATCTAGTGCTAAAAGCTCAAGGTACTGGTTCCAGTCAAGTTCTGCAGATACCGTATTGATTATCAAGTCAAAGTATCCCTTTAGTTTTTCAAACGTCTGAGGATCTGATGTGGCATAAAAATAATCTGCACCAAGCTTTTTTCCATCTGCTTGTTTTTTAAGAGAATGGCTAAGAACTGTAACTTCTGCGCCAAGTGCATGTGCAATTTTTACTCCCATATGTCCTATTCCGCCAAGGCCGATGATTGCAACTTTTTTTCCTGGACCTGCATTCCAGTGTCTCAGTGGGGAATAGAGTGTGATTCCTGCACATAAAAGCGGTGCTGCCTTGTCTAGTGGTAAAGATTCTGGAATTTTTAGTACATAATTTTCATCTACGACAATTTTATTTGAATATCCTCCCTGTGTTATGGTGCCATCCTTTTCAGTTCCGTTGTATGTTGTAACCAT
>NZ_RCMC01000302.1:0-1870 GCF_011319475.1 Candidatus Nitrosotalea sp. FS | reverse complement strand
TGTCCTGGAACCATTGGAAACATGGATCCACCCCACTCGTCACCAACTTGGTGAATATCAGTGTGACATATTCCGCAATATTGTATGTCAACTACGATGTCATTTTCTCCTGGCTCTCGTCTTTCAAATGAAAACGGTGCCAATGTTGCCTTGGCGTTTTGTGCTGCATATCCTTTTACTTTCATGATATAATCCGATGATGATATTGTATCTTGATTCTATTTAATTATTGACAGCTGAGGCTAGGCCAACAGGAAAAGATGTTTCTATAGAATCTCATGGTTATTTTCTTGGTGCCATTCTTGTGCTATTGACAGTACCTGTCTTTCTGGATCTTTCCTTTCTCCATTTGATAACCCATTCATCCAGGGATTCCAAAATCTTTCCAAGGTCTCTTGCCTGTTTAGTTAGACTGTACTCTACACGTAGTGGAACTTGGGCATAGATCTTTTTTGTAATTAGGCCTTGTTCTTCAAGATCACGTAATCGGTCAGATAATACGGTGTTGCTTATCTGTGGTATGGCTTTTTTAATTTCATTAAATCGTGTTACTTCGTTTTCAGCAAGTTTTTTCAAAATCAACAGTGCCCAAGTCTTTCCAAGAATACTCCATATCTCATCAGCTTGGCATTCTATTTTACTGCGGGTCCTGTTCTCTTTTTCCCATTCTGTTTCCATATCTAGTAACAAAACTATATCTAATTATAAAAAGTGGTTCGTGGGAAGGCAATTTGGCTTTTAGGCACAACTACAACTGTTTTAAAAGTCAATTTTGCCCATTCTTCCACTGTTGTAATCTAGTATGGCTTGTTCGATCTCTTCTTCGGTATTCATGACAAATGGTCCATAGCGAGCAACTGGTTCTCCAAGTGGAACACCTGCAATCAACAGCACGTCCAAAGGTGATGTTGCATTATCAGGTACTTTGATAGTTATCTTGTCTCCATCTTGTTTAAAGAGAACAGCCTGTTCCTTGTATGCCGATTTTTGTTTGTCACCAAACAAACCCTCTCCATTTACAACATATGCAAATGCATTGTAGTTTTGTGGAACCGTCTGTGTCACTTTGACTCCCGGTTGCAGAGTAAAGTGAAGATACATGATCGGAGTTCTTGTTTCAATTGCTGCTTGTTTTCCCATTGATTCGCCTGCAATTATTTTTACCTTGACTTTGTCATTTTGTACTATTGGTATTTTGTTTGCAGGTAGATCCTGATAGCACGGTTTCATCATCTTGTCTTTTTTTGGCAAGTTGACCCACAACTGAAATCCATGTAGTGTGCCGCCTTTTTGTGAAAATTCTTTTTCCGGCATCTCAGAATGGATTACGCCAGAACCTGCTGTCATCCATTGTACATCTCCAGCTCTTATCTTTCCTGAATGCCCCTCCGAGTCCTTGTGCTCAAAAACGCCGTCAATCATGTATGTGACAGTCTCAAATCCTCGATGAGGATGATCTGGTGCACCTTTTGCTTCTCCTGCAGACAAGGTGATTGGTCCCATTTCATCCAACAAAAGAAATGGATCAAACTCTCTTAGGCCATGATTTGGAAATGATCTGTGTACCAAAAATCCCTCACCTTCTAGTGTTGTTTTGGCAGTGATTATTTGTGATATGGAACGATTCTTTGCGTTGTCTGTTTCGCTTCTTACTAGATCTCGGTTGTTTATTGTGTCTTGTTTCATGGTATAGTATACACAGTATTTTATTTAAAGTAAGTAGTAATTACCTACTTAGTAGGATATATTAACCNAAACGCCGTCAATCATGTATGTGACAGTCTCAAATCCTCGGTGCGGGTGATCTGGTGCGCCTTTTGCTTCTCCTCCAGACAAAATAATTGGTCCCATTTCATCCAACAAAAGAAAT
>NZ_RCMC01000045.1 GCF_011319475.1 Candidatus Nitrosotalea sp. FS | reverse complement strand
CTGATCTTTGGCAAGGCTTCTTTTGCCAGCTCTTCTGCAACCTTTGGGATTGCAATCATGACTTCGTTTCTACATGAATCCACCATCTCAAGAATCTTTGTTGCAATGTTTACCACACCTGAAATTATCCAAATGTCTGGTCTCNTTGCAAGCTCTTCAGCAACCTTGGGGATTGCAATCATGACCTCGTTTCTACAGGAATCTACCATTTCGAGAATCTTTGTTACAATGTTTACCACACCAGAGATTATCCAAATATCTGGCCTTTCACTTATCCCGCTTTGTTCATAAAGTGGAGTGAGTTCCTTGAGTACAACATTTTCATTATTTCTAAATTCTGTCTCAAATTGTTGTTTTGATGTCTGTATTGCAGTAGCTGGAGATTTTGCAAAATATTGAGTAGGTCTTGAATCGTCCGAGCCTATCCACCCCTTCTCCTCCAGTGTGCCTAGAACCTCATAAATTTTTGAATATGGTACTCCTGATTTTTGGCTGAGATCTGAGGCAGTAATTGGACCTGTCTTTAAGAGTGAAGAATATGTCTTGATCTCATAGCTTGTGAGGCCGATCTTTTCTAATGCTTTTCGTGTCTTGTCAGAAAGACTCAATGTGATATGATCGGGGGCTCTTTTGATATATATGTCTAGGATCGGTTTTCTGTGAGGGCTCACCTACCTATTCATCTGGTGTCTTGTAGGAAATGGATTAAATACTATCTCCTAAGATATGCGTATAAGACATGGAACTAATTCAGATATCTAATCAGAAGACTCCTACTTTAGGAAAGAAATCCACTATACGATTTACCCAGAGTATCTGTCCTGAATGCAATATGATACTTGATGCAGAGGTATTTGAGAGAGATGGCAAGGTCTTCATGACAAAGACTTGCCCAACACATGGTGAATGTGAAGAACTCTATTTTGGCTCTTATGATATGTATAAAAAATTCAGCACCTACTGGATTGACGGCAAGGGTGCACATGCTCCAAACGTAATGATTGACAAATGCTCATGTCCTAACAACTGTGGTCTGTGCTCTAATCACTTGTCCCACAGTGGACTTGCAAACATGATAGTTACAAACAGATGTGATTTGACCTGCTGGTATTGCTTCTTCTATGTGAAAAAGGGACTAGAAGGTGCATACATGTATGAACCATCACAAGACCAAGTAAGAGCAATGATGAAGACACTAAAAGCAGAAAGACCAATTCCAGGAAACTCTATGCAGATTACTGGTGGTGAACCAATGCTCAGAGAAGATATTGTTGATGTTATCAAAATAATGAAAGAAGAAGGTGTTGATCACATCCAGATGAACACAAACGGAATAAGATTTGCACTAGACCCAGAAGCAATGAGAGAGGTAAGACTTGCAGGTGTCAATAATTTGTATCTCAGTTTTGACGGTGTTACACCAAGAACAAATCCAAAGAACCACTGGGAAATTCCATATGCACTAGAGAGTGCAAGAAAGACAGGAACTACCGTAGTATTTGTTCCAACAGTTATCAAATCAATCAATGACCATGAATTAGGTCCAATTATACGATACGCACAAAAGAATCTTGATGTTGTGCACGCAGTAAACTTCCAACCAGTTTCATTGACTGGAAGAATGGGCAAGAAAGAACGTGAAAAATACAGAATCACAATACCAGACTGTATACAAAGAATTGAAGAACAGACAAACGGTGAAGTAACAGTCGATGACTGGTTCCCAGTTCCAAGTTGCATGCCTCTAACAAACGTAATTGAAGCATTCTCTAGCAAACCAAAGTATGAACTCTCAATCCACTTTGCATGTGGTGCAGGTACATACATCTTCGAAGATGCAGAGACAAAGAAATTTGTTCCACTTACAAGATTTGCAGATATTCAAGGAATGTTAGAACTCTTTGAAGACAAGGCAGAAGAAATCAAGTCTGGAAAGAACAAGTATTTCACAATGCTCGAAGTTGTAAGAAAACTTTCAAGCTTTATCGATAAAAAGAAACAGCCAGCAGGTCTTGATCTTGCAAAGATGTTCGGCAGCATCTTGATGAAGAGATCATTTAACTCTGTAGGTTCATGGCATGTCAAGGGCTTGTTCTTGGGCATGATGCACTTCCAAGACAAGTACAACGAAGATCTTGAAAGACTTCAGAGATGTGATATTCACTACCTTACACCAGACTTGAGAATTGTTCCATTCTGTGCATTTAACGTAATTCCAGAATGGTACAGAGACAGAATCCAAAAGAAATATTCTATATCTGTAGAAGAATGGGAGAAGCGAGTTGGAGTAAAACTCGAAGATGGTCTCTATAGAGGAATCATGAGAAGAGGTTCAGGTGATGAGCTTGCAGCTGGATGTGCAAAGAGCCAGATGATGCATGAAGCATCGCAATCTTTAATGTAAAAATCTAGGAAACACGTTTCTTCTTTTACAATTGTTAATCTAATACCTTATTAGAGAATTAATTAATTGCACACTAGCGTGCAAGTGCTAATTATTTCTCCTACTCAGACAGGTATTGGGGGAATTGCTCAACATGTTCAAGGTCTTTCTAGTTTTCTAAAAAATAATGGTCATCATGTTGATGTCCTTTCATCAGAAAATACATTCACTTTACCAATAAAGGGACTCAAAAATCCAAGCTTTATGCTATCGGCATTTTTGAAAACCAAGTTCAAGAAAGGAAATGACATTGTACATGCACATAACTTACCATCCGCGTTACCAATGAAGCATGCATCGGGAAAAAAGATACTGACACTTCATGGAATTTACTCAAAACAGGTCGATGTTATACACGGGCAGACAACTGGAAAGATCTCATCGTCATATGAAAAAGATGCTCTGACATGGGCTGATGCCATTACTGTAATATCGCATGAAGCATATGATTACTATACAAAATTGGGATTCAAGGTATCGCTTGTACCTAATGCCATTGATATATCATCACTGCCACAAAAAAAAGAAAAGCTATATGACAAACAAATAATTTTTGCGGGACGACTCTCAAAAGAAAAAGGAATACTTGATTTGCTTGAAATGTCCAAAAAACTTCCACAAGATATTCACCTTCTGATCTTGGGATCAGGACCTGAGGAATACAAAATAAAAGAGGCAACAAAGACACAACCAAACATACATCTTATGGGGTATATGCCCAAGGAGAGAACCATATCTCTTATACGAGGCTCTGATGTCTTGATCCAACCATCACTTGCTGAAGGAATAAGCTCTACCATACTTGAGGCTATGGCGTGTAATGTTCCAATTGTTGCTACAAATGTGGGGGGTAACAAGGAACTGTTAACCAATGACAAGAATGGTATATTGCTTGAGCCAAACTCTCCACAAAAACTCTTGGACGAGATAACTATGCTTGTAGTAGATAAGAAAAAATCTGAGAGACTATGTCATGAGGCATTTCTACATGTACAGAAATATGACTGGTCTCACGTTGGAAAACTTTACCTTGATATCTATGAATCTCTTCTGGCATAGTCAAAAGGAGTACTAGAGTGAGTACCACATGAAAGTAGCAATAGTGATGGGCACAAGGCCTGAGATAATAAAACTCTCATCTATCATCAAACTCTTAAACAAGAAAAACAGTACAATAATCTTCACTGGTCAGCACTATGACTTTAACATGAGCATGCAGTTCATCAAAGATCTTGATATCAGAAAGCCTGATTATTCCATGAAACTTACCAAACTCCAAAATACTACAACTGATAGGGCTACGCAAATTGGAGAAATTGTTCTAAACCTGGCAAAGATAATCAGCAAGATTGAACCTGATACCGTAATTGTTCAAGGGGATACAAACACAGTTCTTGCAGCAGCCATTACTGGCATAAAGTGTAGTGTGCCGGTGACACATGTAGAGGCAGGCCTTCGAAGCAATGACTGGAGAATGCCTGAAGAACATAACAGGATTGCAGTAGATCACATTTCCGAGTTTCTTTTTGCACCAACCGAGCACGCAAAAAAAACATTACAAGGTGAAAAAGTTCATGGAAAGACATACGTCACAGGAAACACATCAATTGATGCAATACAACAAAATATATCAAAAGCGGAAAAAAAAGCAAATCTCTCAATTGAGAAAAAAAATGATTTTGCACTTGTAACATTGCATCGTGGCGAAAATGTTGACAACAAAGAGACTCTATCATCAATTGTGCAAGGGCTTGTACAATCAAAAATGGATATGATATTTCCTGCACACCCCAGAACTGTAAAACAACTCCAAAGGTTTGGCCTCTACAAAAAACTTCAAGAATCTGATAACATATTGATTATACCACCAGTAGGATACTTTGACATGTTATATCTTATGAAAAAATCTAAATTCATAATCTCAGACTCGGGTGGGGTACAGGAAGAGGCTACATCACCGTCGATTAGAAAGAAGGTGCTTATAGTACGCAAAAGTACAGATAGGCCTGAAGCGGTAAAGACTGGATATTCAGAGCTTGTGGGCACATGCACCCAAAAGATTATCCAGGCAATTAGAGATGCACAAGATAATCACAAGATAACGTCTGATGCAAATCCTTATGGAAACGGCCACTCTGCAGAAAAAATTCTCTCTGTCTTACGCAAGACCCTCTAACTTGTTGAACCTATACAATCCTTCTATGGCAAACTGAACGGGCCATATAGGAATCTTGTCCAACAATATAGTAACATCTGATACGTATTCTGAACTAGATAACTTGCCAGCAAGACGTTCCTTGGCATATGCAATTTTTTTCTGTAATCCAGACAGATGTTTATTTGGATATACCCAATAGAATGCACCATTGAACTCTGAATCTGTTAGCTGATTTGTGGCAAGCCATCTTGCAGCTTTTGTTGCAGCCTCCAAGAATTTTTTCTCGCCAGTCTTTTCATATAGATGAACAAAGGTGCATAATGCCTGTCCAATTGCCGGAGATTGCTTGTGCCACACATGACCCTCTTTATGATAATATGTGTAAAATCCACCATCACTGTCTTGTACTCTTGTCATCCAATTTCCGCACTTTAGGTATGCATCAAAACATCCCTTGTGACCCATGTCTTCAAGCTCTGAGAGTGGAAATCCCATTAGGTTGTAGAGTGGATATATTGTAAAGTGTGAGTAGGCTGTTTCATTGAATTGATTCTGTAGAGGCTGGTAAAAAAATGGAAAGAACCCTTCAATAGTTTGTGAGCGTATTCCCCAAGATATTGCAGAGTCAAGATCCTTTTTCTGTTTGTCTGAAAGCTCCAATTCATTTTGATGTTTTAACAAAATAANTAAAGTGTGAGTAGGCTGTTTCATTGAATTGATTCTGTAGGGGCTGGTAAAAAAATGGAAAGAAACCATCAGCAGTCTGTGAATTTACTCCCCATGAGATTGCAGAGTTAAGATCCTTTTT
>NZ_RCMC01000003.1 GCF_011319475.1 Candidatus Nitrosotalea sp. FS | reverse complement strand
GATGCGTCCTTGAAGTTGTTCTTGTCAAGGATGTTTCGTCCATCAAATACAAGCAATGGTTTTTTGGCTTTTGAGAAAGAGTTTTGATCTAGTTTTGCATATGTTTTGTGATCAGATGAGATAAAGACCATGCTCGCCCTATCTACAACAACATCCAAATCAGATGATAGTTTGACTGACAATGGTAACAAGCTATCTTCAAATATGTATGGGTCATGGACTGCAACCTTGCATCCTTTCTTTAGAAATTCCTTTACTACAGTATAAGTTGGTGAGAGTCTTGAATCAGTTACCTCTCCTCTAAATCCTAATCCTAGAACTGCAATCTTTGCTCCTTTTAGCTTTACCTTGTTCTTTGTCAACATTTTCAAAGAATCGTTTACGCATTTTATTGGCATCAAATCATTTGTTTTTCGTGCAAATTCTACCATCTTGAGATGTTTCCCTATCTTTGATGAAGCTTCTATGATAAATCTCGGATAGACTGGGATACACAGACCACCCACACCAGTTCCTGGATAGTGTAGATGACAGAATGGTTGTGAGTTGGCACCCCTTCTTGCTTCCCAATAGTTTACACCTACTTTTTCACAAAATTCCGATAGTTCGTTTGCAAGTGCAATGTTGACATCCCTATATACGCCTTCAAATAATTTTTCAGCTTCTGCATTTGCAATTGAAGAAAAGGTCAACACGCCTTTTTTGGATATCATCCTGAGCAATTCTTCTCCAAATTCCAGGCTTTTCTTTCCAAGCCCTGCAACTATGGCCGGATAATTTTCTTCTATATCCTGTAATGCCCTTCCCTCAAAAATTCTCTCAGGGTTGTAAACAAAATAAAAATCCTGTTCGCCTTTTAGCTTACTATACTTTTCAATAATTGGTAATACAATATTTTGTGCAGTGCCTGGGGGTAGTGATGGTGATATCAATATGGCATCTTCTTTTTTGAGGCCTTGGCCAATATCTTTTGCAACAGATTTTAGCGCAGAAAGGTCGATTTTTGATTCTTTTAGCCCGACTGGAACTGCAACAATCTTGATATGAGATCTTGTTGAAGCTTCAGAACCATTGTCTGTTACCTCCATGTTGCCTTGGTTTAACGCCTTTGTAAAAGTATCAGAGATGAACGGTTCCTTTTTGTGAGATGTTCCTGCCTTGATTTGTGATAACAATTTCTTTGAGATGTCAACACCTATAATTTTGGCACCTGCCCTAAGCCATGCCGCTGCAAGAGGCCCTCCCACGTTACCAAGTCCATATACTGCAATTATTTTTTTGTAGGATGTTACAAGAGACTGAATTTCAGGCAATTTACAAAAATATCACATGACTGGTAATTTAACCTAGTGCCATAAATACTGATTATCATCTGTAGCATAACCATAGAAATTTACAACATCCTTTGTCCAAATTATAGACAGAACCACAGTCCGGGATTATGATCAATTCACAAATAATGCCAAAAATGCAAGTCTGTGCATTTAATGAAATGGTTTGGCAAGCGTTACTCACAGAGTATTCAAATGGATCTTTTTATTTGTTAGGTAATATGAAATTTGGATTCAATAAAAAACACGGCAAGAGAATCTGGCCGTATTAAATATCAGGTGGAGTGATTAGAGAACTACCATAAAATACTAGATGAAAGTTTCATGGGATAGAGAATGGATCTAAAAATATTGCATGTGTTTAACAGAGGAAATGCGCCTTACAACTTGGTCAAGGGTTTACGAATGAAAAACGTACAGGCGGATTTGATATATTCTGCAAAGGAAGGAAACATATCCGATCCCTCTTGGGAAGGATCTAGAAAAAATGAGCCTTGGCTTTCCGAATGGAAAGGCGATTCATTACACATGTTATCAAACAAAAGAGATTTCGTAGAGCTCTATAAGAAAGCACGACAATATGACCTACTGCATTTACATTATCCAGCCTCTACATTTTTACAATTCACCTTCAAGCCTTTCGTAGTACATGAAACCGGATGGATACGAATTATTCCGTTCAGGAATAATTTTACGGACAGATTGATGAAGCGAAGTTTCGCAAATGCCAAGTGTGTAGTTATGACAAATCCTGATTGTTATTCACTATTGGAAGGATTAAAGTACAAAAAAGAATATTTTCTTCCTTTTGGAGTGGATACTTCATTTTATCATGTTGCCAACGAACCTGAATCGGATGATCTTGTTTTTGTGCATCCCAATAGACAACACTGGGAATACAAGGGAACCGACAAGTTATTGAGAGCCTTTTCTAGATTTATAGAGGACAATCCCTCGGCAAAGTTGATTATGATAAAGTACGGAGCAGATTACGAAAAATCCCTAGAATTAATTCGTAAATTAAATTTAGAAAAAAACATCATTTGGAAAGAATTCATGGATAAAAAAGAACTGATAAACATGTATCAAAATTGTCACGCAGTTTTTGATCAATTCAATGTGGGATCATACGGTACTGCAGGAATAGAAGCTATGGCATGCGGCAAACCTTTAGTGATACATATAGATGAAAAGTGGTATGCAAAATGTTTCGGAGAGATATGTCCTGTAATTCAGGCCAATTCAGAAGAGGAAATTCTGGCAGCAATGATTTTAATAAAAGATAAATCTGCACGAAAAAAATACTCTGTGCAAAGCAGAGAATTTGCAGTCAAGCATCACAATCTAGAAGTTGTAGCAGACAAATGCATCAGATTATACAATGAAATAATATGACACTGGTGTAGAAACAGCATTTATTCCCGATGCAGATTTTTATTTATTTTTCCTATACCATTCAACGTATCTTCGTACGCCTTCTTCCACTGGCACTTTAGGACTAAAGCCAAATGCTTTTTTTGCCTTATCGTAAGACAAAACCATTCGCCTTAGGTCCCCAGGCAACATCTCTCCATATTTGGGTGTTACATTTTTCCCTATTGTTTTACATACTGTTTCATGAGCTTTGTTCACAGATGTTTCAGTATTAGTTGATAGTAAAAACATCTCACCTCCATGATCTTTTGATTTAGCTCCTAGTATTAGGCAGTCAACAACATCCTTCACATAAATTAAATCTCTTGTTTGTTCGCCATCCCACTGTATAATTGGAGTTTCCCCTTTTTCGACTTTTTCTACAAGTGTTGCAATTAGAGGCCTCCATCCCAGTTTCTCATTGACTCTTTGTCGCTCACCATAAACAGTGGCCAATCTAAAGATGACTGAATACACTCCATGAATTTTATAGTATATCTTTGCATATAGTTCGCCTACTAACTTATTTGCATCATAGGGAGTTTTGCAATCTATCGGATGCTCCTCAGTAACAGGTAAAAATTGCGGGTCGCCGCAAATTCCACTATTACTAGTATAGATCACTTTAGCGTCTTTCTTTTTTGCAAACTCTAAAACATTCAAAGTTCCGTGCACATTTACTTCCATGTTCCTCTTTGGATCTTGAAGACTAAAGGAACGAGGATGTGTTGCAAGGTGAAAAATTGTATCTGGATTATATTTATTTATAGAATTCCAGTCAGTATTTGAGATATCAAATTTTTCAATTTGAATTTTATCTTTTACTTGTTGTAGATTTTTTTCTGAACCATTAGAAAAATCATCCAGAACTGTTACCTTGATATTTTCGTTTACAAGTGACTCAATCAAGTGTGAACCGACAAAACCTGCTCCACCTGTAACAAGTACTTCTTTCACTTTTCTTCATCCCAACTTTTATAGACGCATAATTAAACTATATGCACAATATTACATCACAATATTTTATTTTATTTTCAATTCTTTAGCAATGGATCCAAGCAGTTCTCTGGTGGACTTGTCAATAGCATACGTAATACCCAGATATATCCCACCTCCTATTCCAGCTGATAAAATTACTCTAGGTACAAACTCATAGACAGTCATAGCATAAGAAAGTACAGACGATGATACAAAGTAAATTGCTACAGATGACACCAAAGTAGCTCCGGCATATTTCAACACTATTTTAATAGGGAAATTGATTTTGTATTGGCGTTTAACTAATACAAGTGAATATATCATAAACGGTATAGATGTAGCAAGCAAGATAATTGACCAGACAATTACCATACTCACTTCACTCATTGTTGTTCCTTTTATCGTGATAAGAAATACAGCTAAAAGTATTACATAGGAACCATTCATCACATAACTGAGCGTGGGTATGACAAAGAGCTTGCTTTTCACATATTGTCTAAACGATGCCTGCTTTTCCAAATCAATTGTTTCATATGCTGCAAGTATGTTATAGAATACGTTTGTTAATATATTGATTATTGATCTAATCGATAGAAAATATACAATATAGAATCCTTGAACATACTTTGGATTTAGGACAAATAATGCAGGTTTGGCAAGCACTATGGAAAGTGCCAAGATAGGTATTGCAAAATACATCAGTCGTTTAAGATTTTCTTCGGCAAATTCTTTTCGTCCTTGCGCCAATAATTTAGGATAGAGAGCTTGAGACATCTGCCCAGAATGGATTACTATGTTTGAGATTGTATTTGCAACACCCCAATAAGCAAGACCAATTAGTGAATTAGTCAATAACGAATATATCAAAACATCTAATGAGAAAATAAGTCCAGTAAAGCTTGCATAGAGTGGTATCCAGAATAATTTCAGCCAGTATCTAATAGTTTGCAGGTTTATTTTATCATACAATTCTTGACGGACCATAATTAATAGAATTATTATTTTGGCCAGGCTTGCAAAGATAGTTGCAAGAATAGCGCCAAAAAGGCCCATTTGGCCTATGAAAACAAACCCAAATCCCAAGGGCAATTTTGCTATTTCAAATACAATCATACCATACGATACGGCGTGTGGTTTGTGACTGAGACTAATTCCTGTTAGAGTATTCCCAAGAAATGTAAGTGGTACAAGAACAGAGGCCAGAAAGATACTGGTTGCATCAGTCTTGAGTACATATGTAATGTAAATTGCCATAACAAAATAAGCAATAGTTGCGGCAGCTGAAAATGCACCACTTGTTAAAACTGCAGTCTTTCCCACTTTTTCCCCTCTTGCAATTTGTCGTGAGGTCCAATAGGAAATTATCGGTTCAATTATAACCACATATGACACTAGACTTCCAATCAGTGTCCAAAGCCCAAGATCTTCGGGACTGAGTCTTCTTGTGACAATTATTGTAAATACAAATCCTGTTATTGTGCTTGCGATACCAACTACAAAGGCAATAAGACCAGAATACGTAACCCTAACATTGCTCAATAACAGGATTGCTGGAAAGAGCCTGATAAAAAGAGATGGTGTAATTTGACTATATTTGAAATCAAATCATTAACATGTAGCACATTACCAATTTGCTAAACTTCCATTTTTTGATTTATTAAGAATTCGCTGGATGTAAAATATCTCAAATCCCAAAACATCCCACATTTTGTTTATGTATGCATAGGTAGATTCAGGCTCTGATCTTTTTTTCTTCTCAATTAGAGAAAACATTTCCTGTACCCATTTTTTATTTATCCATTCATCTCTAACCAGATTTCCATCCAAGACAAATTCCTCACATTTTTCGCGTAAGCCCCTGTTCCAAACAGTAATGGGCCTCATACCCCATCCTTGTTTTGGTTTCTTGTAGATTTTTTCAGG
>NZ_RCMC01000082.1 GCF_011319475.1 Candidatus Nitrosotalea sp. FS | reverse complement strand
GCAGAGGTAAATCAAGGATACGATACTGTAGTAGACCCGTCACTTTACTATAAGGTCAAGCTGNAGTTGAACTGCAGGCAGAAAAAGAATTGGGAATTTCAGGAGGCAAATCCCAGGTTATAGAATCAGTAGGTATTGAAAAAATAGTTGCTGAATGTAAAAAGATTGTTTACAGATTTAATGAAAAATGGGTAGAGTTTGACAAACTTTTGGGCATGTCATTTAACCAACAGAAAGCGTACTGGACATACAAAGATGAATACATTGAACGCGAATGGAAGTATCTCAAAAAAGCCCTAGAGATAGGAGTTTTATCAGAATCATACAAGGTGGTGGCATACTGTCCAAGCTGTCAGACATCACTTAGTCACGCAGAGGTAAATCAAGGATACGATACCGTAGTAGACCCGTCACTTTACTACAAGGTCAAGCTACATGACGAGGATCTTTACCTAATTGTTTGGACTACAATGCCATTTACTTTGGTTACAGATACAATGGTAGGTTTGAATCCAGATGAAAATTATGTTTACANTTTACCTAATTGTTTGGACTACAATGCCATTTACTTTGGTCACAGATACAATGGTAGGTCTGAATCCAGATGAAAATTATGTCCACGTAAAAGTTGGAAGCGAAACATGGCTTGTTGGAGAAAAAAGATTAGAAGAATTCATGAAAGAGGCAAAAATTGAAGAATATACGGTTGTAAAGACTGTGAAAGGATCCACACTCGAAGGGAAAAAATACATCCATCCTCTATTGGGAGAGATTCCAGGATTAGAAGAATTTTCAAAATCCCTCAACTTTCACATTGCAGTTGCAGAAAATTTTGTCGACATACAAACAGGAAGTGGTCTTGTTCACTTGTCTCCTGCCAACGGAGAAGAAGATTTTGAAATTGCATCAAAGAGAAAGATTTCAATATTTAATCCAATAAATGATGAGGCAAAATTTACAAAGAAGCTGGAGCATATGCGGGGTTATTTGTAAGAGACGCTGATGAAAAAATAATAAATGCACTAAAAGAAAAGGGCGCGCTTGTCAGAATTGGCAAGATAAAACACCAATATCCATTGTGTTGGAGGTCTCAACACAAGTTACTTTGGCTTGCAAGAAGAGGATTTTTCTATTTTCTGGATAGATTAGGAGACAAGGCAGTAAAGGCTGCAGAGAGTGTAGAATATTTCTACGAGCCTCCAAGAAACAGGTTTTTGGAGATAATAAAAGACAAACATCCTTGGTGCATCTCAAGGGAGCGCATCTGGGGCTGTCCTCTGCCCATGTGGAATTGCAAAAACTGCCACCACACCAAGTGGTTCTTCTCAAGAGATGAACTAGTTAAATCAGCATTTGAGCTTCCAGACGGACCAAACTTTGAGATGCACAGACCATGGATAGACAACATATCCATAAAGTGTGAAAAATGTGGAAACAAAATGGAACGAGAGCAATTTGTTTTAGATACGTGGCACAACAGCGGTGCTGCACCATATGCTTCATTATCTGATTCAGACTACAACGAACTCATTCCAGCACTTTTCCTAACAGAAGGAATAGATCAAACAAGGGGATGGGCATACACCTTACTTATTGAAAACGTAATTTTCAACAACGCCCCTATTGCACCATTCAAATCATTTTTGTTCCAAGGTCACGTGCTTGATAAAAATGGCAACAAGATGAGTAAGAGCAAAGGAAACGTGATGGATGCAATCGAATTGCTTGGAAAATATTCTGTTGATCTTGTAAGATTATACTTTATGTGGAAATCAAGTCCAATTGAGCCAATTAATTTTAGCACAGATGAACTTGTATCAAGACCTTATCAAATTCTGAGCACTTTATACCATCTCCATTTGTACTTTAAACAAAATAGTGATTATGACAAGTACGATAAAACACACAACGTACAGTGGGCAAAGGAAAAAAATCTCTTGAAAGAATCAGAGATCTGGATTTTATCAAAGCTTCAAAAATTAATTTCATCCGTTACAGAGTCACAGGACAAGTGTAGATTCCATGAAGCAGCAAGAGCAATAGATGATTACCTGATAAATGCAGTAAGCCAAGTATACATCCCAATTACACGTGAAGAGTTATGGGCAGATGATGACTCCCAAAAAGAGAGAAGATTTGCAATATATGCAACTCTTTCAGAAATACTAGAAACTCTAGACATACTTTTGCATCCAATTTGTCCATTTACCACACAATATCTGTACGGCTCCATGTTTGCAGAAAAAAAGAACATACTTCTTGAAGACTTTCCAGTCTCAAAATCTGCCCTTACAAACGATAAAGTCGAGGAGGCATTTGACTTGATGAAAGAATCAGTCTCTGTGTCAGCAGCAGCAAGAATGAAGGGTAAACTCAAGAGAAGATGGCCCCTTGACAAGGCAATAATTTGTGTGGAACCAGGCCAAAAGGCAAAGCTTGAATCACTTTCAGAGATGTTGCTTTCGCAGCTTAATGTAGAAAAGTATGACATAATTGAATTGCAAAAATCAAACGGACTTGAACTAGTATCAGACTTGTTACAGAAAAACATTCCAGTTACTCCCAAAGTAGAACTTGAAAGAAAAAAAATTGGACCCAAGGCAAAACAAGACATGGGTAGACTATTAGACAAATTTTCTCAGACAGCGCCAAGTGATATCGTAAACAATCTTTTGAAGAATGGAATGCACACATTTGATTTGGGTGACAACAAGATCGAACTATCAAAAGAGGATTTCATAGTAGGATATTCTGAAAAAGAAGGCTTTGCAATGTCAAACCGTGACTCTCTCATCGTATTTATCAGTACCACTAGAAATCGAGAAATGTTAGCAAGAGGTCTGATACGAGACATTGCAAGAAGATTGCAAGTGTTAAGAAAAGAAAGAGGATACAATCCAACAGACATACTTGAGGCAGCATACATTTTGGGACTTGATGATGAATCCCTTGAGATGACAAAAGAAAAACAGTCAGATCTTGCATACCTGGTACGAGTAAAGAAAATAGNCCTTGAGATGACAAAAGAAAAACAATCAGATCTTGCATACTTGGTGCGGGTAAAGAAAATAATGTTCGAAGACAAGGCCAAAAACTACAAGGATGAAGATTTGGATGGTCAAAAGATTCGAATCTCGGTTGAGTAGAGCTTCATCCATTGTATTAAATAACAAAAAAATACACAATATCCCATGCCAAAGCAGATAACCCTAGATGGTTGGCTCATATCGCACCTTGCCATTTTACTAAAAAAAGCATCATCACATGTAGTAAAGACCAAGACTCCTCTAGTCTTATACAGAAATACATTAGAAGAGGAAGAAGAGGCATATCAAGAAACGGTCTGCNACCTCAGGAGGCGGAGTAGTTCCAAGCTTTCAGCAGCAATTCGTATTCACACTAGACGAGTTTCCAAACTGGCTTATGCGAAAAAGCAAGGATTTGTTCCTCCAATGTGTTGATACGTTAGAAGAACAATTCAGATAGTCAAAGTTCAATATCATAAAATTCTAATTTTATGATAATGAGGCTTAAAAATACCATATGAAAAAGAAAAACAGTTTTGGGGCCCGGACCAGGCAAGAGGGTGTCATTTGACACTCGGTACCGACCCCAAAACGTTTCTTGTATCATAATATCAAATTATGAAACCTTAGATGAGGTCGTTATACTGGTATAATTACATTATGTAGAAAGCCACATATGGAAACTGACAAAGACAGCAGAACTAAACTGCAGACCCAGGTGATCCACATATCATTTCCATGTTGATACCAAACTGTCTTGGATTTTCACCAACAATTCAGATCTGTAATGATATAGAACAAACATCATCAAACAGATTATAAAGACCATAAAAAAGAAAAATCACAATGCGCCTATTAGAGTACCAAGCAAAGTCTTTGTTTGCAGAGTACAACATTCCAATTCCAAAGGGACTAACATCTACAGATATCGTACAAGGTAGAAAAGATGCAGCAACATTGGGATTTCCATTTGTTATCAAAGCACAGATGGCAGTAGGAGGAAGAGGCAAGGCAGGAGCAATTCAAAAATGCCAAAATGCTGATGAATTTGAATTAAAGTATCCAGATATCATGCAAAAAGTGGTCAAGGGAGAAAAGACAAAAGCAATCTTACTTGAAAAAATGGCAGACATCAAAAAAGAACTCTACCTTTCGCTATTCTTGAACAGAGGCAAGAGATGCTATACAATAATTGCATCTGGTGAAGGTGGTGTTGAAATCGAGTCTGTCAAAAATCAGATAATTCGTGAAGTCGGATTAGGCAATGTAGATGCTGCAACTGCAGAAGAAGTAGGAAAGCAAATGGGATTAAAANTACTTGAAAAAATGGCAGATATCAAAAAAGAACTCTATCTCTCACTGTTCTTGAACAGAGGTAAGAGATGCTACNAAGTCGGATTAGGCAAGGTAGACGCTGCTACTGCAGAAGAGGTAGGAAAGCAAATGGGATTAAAGGACAAACCATTAACTCAGTTTATCGATATTTTACAAAAATTAGCAAAGATCACAGTAGACAAGGAAGCAGAACTTGCAGAGATAAACCCGCTTGCAGTATTAGGAGATGATTCAGTTGTCGCCCTAGATGGCAAGGTCATAATTGACGACAATGCAATGTTCAGACATGAAGAGTTGCGCAAATTCCAAGAAGTCTCTGAACTTGAAGAAAGGGCAGAAAAGAGCGGATTTTCACTTGTAGAGCTTGATGGAAACATTGCAGTGGTAGGAAATGGAGCAGGTCTTGTCATGTCAACTCTTGACATGTTATCAGACAACGGAGGCAAACCTGCTTGCTTTTTAGATGTCGGTGGCGGTGCAACCACAGAAACAGTATACGAAGCACTCACTTTGATTAGCAAAATGAAAAAGGTAAAAGGAATACTTGTAAATCTTTACGGTGGAATTGTCAAGACTACAACTGTTGCAACAGCATTTCTCAAAGCATATGAAGACAAGATAATTGATCTTCCAGTCTTTGCAAGAATGTCAGGTGCAGAAGCAGACAAGTCAAAAGAAATGCTCAAGGGCTCAAGAACAAAAATGTTTGATACCATTGAAGAAGCAATAAATGCGGCAGTAATTGAGATGAATAAAAATGGTTGATCTTTTCGAATTACTAATTGGTAAAGAAGGAGACAGGGATTACAAAAAGAAACCTGTCATAGTGCAAGGCATTACAGGTAAGTTTGGTTCATTTCATACACAACAAATGTTAGCATATGGTACAAACGTTGTAGCAGGTGTAACACCTGGCAAGGGCGGACAAAAACATGAAGGAGTCCCAATTTATGAGACAATGAACGAGGCCGTAAAAGCAACAGGTGCCAAGATTTCAATAATTTTTGTGCCAGCAAAATTCTTTCTGTCTGCAGCAGTTGAAGCATTAGAATCAGGAATAAAATTGCTCATTGCAATACCAGAACATGTTCCAGTAAAAGACGCATTAACAATTGTCGAGCTTGCAAAGAAAAAAGATGCAATTGTAGTCGGTCCAAACACTCCAGGTGTCATCATCCCAGGAGTAATCAAGATAGGAATCATGCCAGCATCACCTTTCAAGGAAGGAAGGATTGCAGTGATATCTAGAAGCGGTACTTTGATGTACGAAGTATCACACAATCTATCTGTTGCAAACTTTGGCCAGAGCATATGTTTTGGAATCGGTGGAGATCCAATCAACGGTACACCATTAATTCAGGCATTTGATACAATAAGAAACGGTGCAAATATTGACGGCATT
>NZ_RCMC01000274.1 GCF_011319475.1 Candidatus Nitrosotalea sp. FS | reverse complement strand
CTCTGGTGCAATAGGAAGAAGATACAGAAGACTAGACGAGGTTGGTGCACCATTTGCAGTTACAATTGATCACCAGACATTAGAAGATGGTACCGTTACAATACGAAACCGAGATTCAATGAGCCAAGAAAGAATAAAAATTTCAGAACTTGATGCTCACCTTGCCAAGGCTACAGCATTTCCATAGAGATACCATTATTGGTTTTCAGTTACAAATGGCAATTCTACTGCTCTGTATTTTACCTTGAGTACAACATCATCCATTGCGTGAGCTATTGGTAACAAACTGTTTGTAGAATCAATCTCTACTTTCCAGTTACCGCTCATTGAATCAACAGAGGTTATAGAGAATCTCTCAAGTGGATCATCAGAACCGGTGTATCGTACCCGGTATACCTGATCTCCTACGGTTACCGTCTTAAAGTTGCCACCAAGTCCCAATGTAGATTTTGTGACAAGACAATCATTGTCTGCACCTATTACACATGTTCCATCAGATGCAGTTACCTTGAATTGCATTGTGCCATCGTTCTTAAATGATGAATATAGTGTAGCTGCTTTTGCTATTGTAGTATTACCCACTGATACATCTGCAACATTTGCAAGTTGGGACAATGGCAAGATTGCAGTTCCTGGGAATGTTGAAACAGACCATGATACAGTATCAATTGTTTTTCCATAGATCTCAGCTTGTGCTTGCAATTGGTATTGAGATATCTTGCCAACTGTTGGAGTCTTCCACTGGAGATTGACTATGCTCTGTCCTGGTGCAAATACTTGTGATGGGGAAACATATGATACAACTCCATTGACTAGCAACACAATACGTCCATAGACTGGTCCAGTAGAGTTGTTGGTATAGTATGCAGTTGGATGAGCTGTAGTGCCCTCTATTCTTGCCATCTTGGCATCAAGGTCTAGATTGCCAATGATTGGATAGCTTGGCTTTACTCCAATTGAATAAACATCAGAGCTGACTGTCTTTCCTGCAGAATTGTGAACACTAATCCAGTATGTTACAGCAGGTGCTTGAATTGCATCCTTGGATATGGTTCCTGATACCAGATATGTAGAGTTGGAGATCTGTAAAGGTACAACATTCATCTTTACTGTACTGTAGTTAGTCAAGTCACCTGTCTTTGCAAATCTAAGTTGCACATCATCAAGTGATGTCTTGCTGTCTACAATTGCGTATACAGTTATGGATCCTGAATTGATAACATGATTGTCTTCAGAAGATAGAATCTTGGTACCATTGTCTAGTTGGAACTTGGCATCAAATATTCTAGGTGCACTGGTATCAAGTTCTATTGGTACGATTGATTGCTCATTTTCAAATGATATTTCACCATGGCATTGTGTTACATCGATTGTCTTTCCTACAGAGTAGATGTCGTGTCCTACTGCCTGCAAGGCTAGCACTTCAAATGTCTGTTCTTTAGAGTTTATTGAAGCTACGTAGACTAGTTTCTTGGTTGTAGCGTTTTCATTATCTGCTGCAAATGGCTGTTCTTTTGCAGGCACAGCTTGCACTACACCAGTTATTGATGTTCGCAATATTACGCTTGGATTATTATCAGAATAGGCAACAAGTATCTTTACTGTATGTGTATCACATGTATCATATGATACATCAAGTATCTTCAACTCTGGTAAGATTCCACCTTGTCCTACTTCAGATGCACCGGGTCCTGATGCACCAAAGCTTGGACCTGCACCCACAGCTCCTCCTCCAGCACCACTAGATGCTGCGGCAGGTGCTGCAGAGGATGTTGTAGAAGATGATGTTGAAGAANCTGCACCCACAGCTCCTCCTCCAGCACCACTAGATGCTGCTGGTGCGGATGCAGCAGGTGCTGCAGAGGATGTTGAAGAAGAGGATNCAAAGCTTGGACCTGCACCTACTGCTCCTCCTCCAGCACCGCCAGATGCTGCTGGAGCGGATGCCGCAGGTGCTGCAGAAGATGTTGAAGAAGATGAGGAACTTGAGCTCCATGTACCAAAGCCTGTAAAGTGTTTTGTCCAGACTACCAAGTCAGAGCCTACATTGATCTTACATTCGTTTGCACCAGAAGGCATTCCAGATNCTGGTTGGTTAAATGTCAATGATTCAGACGAACCAACACTGATCACAATTTGTGGGGTGGCAACTTGTCCTGATGCTACTGGATAGTTTAGATTTACAGAGCTTTGAACTGTTGGGAGTTCAAGTACTCCATTCCAAGATGTGCCTGTTATGTTTGTGTTTGCTGGAATTGTGANTTGTCCAGATGCAACTGGGAAGTTGAGATTTGTAGAGCTTTGAACTGTTGGCAGTGCAAGTACACCATTCCAAGATGTTCCTGTTATGTTTGTGTTTGCAGGAATTGTAACTTTGACTTCAGCTTGTAAATCTCCATTAGTGTCTTTTGTAATATTGAGTTGATTAGTAATTTGTATAGAAGTTGCACTGCCACTAGTCTGTGTTATGGAAGAATAGTTGATTGTTGGATTTGTTACTGTGGATGGAACCGTAATTTGTGATAGAGCTGCAGTACTGTTGACAATTACTAGTTGTGGTTTGTTAGGGTTTACTGTAACTTGTGTTTGTGCATTTTCTACAAGATCTTGGTTTGGAGCAAGGTTTTTAGCTGGAGTCATAGAACTAAGTATGTCCATCGATTCTTTTAATGATAAATGAAGTAATGCTGTGTTTGTCATGGTATCTGCTAGGCCAAGTGATTCAGATAGTGAACGTTGGAGTGTTTGGGTCTTGGATACTGCATCAGTTGAGGAGAGAGTTTCTGATAATGTTTGAACGGTTACAAGACCTCTTGATACTGCATCAGTTGAAGTGATTGATTCTGCTAGTGTTTGAGTAGCTTTGTGGTTTGCAGATGCTGCATCGGTTGAGGAGAGAGTTTCGGAGAGAGTTTGAGTAGGTACTCCGTGAGCTCTTGATACTGCGTCTATAGAGGAGAGAGTTTCGGAGAGANGTTGAAGTTAGTATCTCTGCAAGTGTTTGAACGGTTACAAGACCTCTTGATGCTGCGTCGGTTGAAGTTAGTATCTCTGCAAGTGTNTCTGCAAGTGTTTGAACAGATCTATGGTTTGCAGATGCTGCGTCGGTTGAAGTTAGTATCTCTGCAAGTGTTTGAGTGACTTTGTGATTTGCAGATGCTGCATCTGTGGAGGAGAGAGTTTCTGTAAGTGATCTAGTTATAAGATGAATTGTAGTTACCGAGTCTGTAAATGGCATTGAATCACTGAGAGATCTTAAACAACCACAGTATTTTATGGACACCATCGTTTCAGCATATGCTTTACTTGTAGCTCCGAATGTGTAGCCCATACTTACGGAAGATGACGTGGCGTTATTGATGCTGTTACCTATGCTAAAACCTCCGGCAGCTCCAGCGGATCCTGAATTCTCAAGGATTTGTCCTGTAGCTTTTGCTGTAAATGTACTTTGTTTAGCAGCTGCAATCATATCAAACACTGTGTCACCACTAGTACTGTTAGTCATGGTATTTGTAAAAGTAGTACTTGTTGAGGAAGGGGTTGTACCTTTAGCTCCAAAATGGGAATCTATTGGATTTCCACTAACATCAACTCCAGAGAAAATCTGTGCCGCTACACCCGCCACATTGGGAGTAGCATTAAAAGTCACACAGACATTGAAAGTATCTGTTCTGTTGTCTTTCAAGTAATATATTGCACTTTCAGCTGTATTTGATTCAAATATGCCAGAATTTATGTAATTCCCACTGGGACTAGTAGCACAATTTGTTCCAGTTCCAGATTTAACTGAGGATATAGTTGCAGCTCCTTCCCATCCAATGCCAACAACAACTAATCTACCAGTTGTAATTGATGAAGTCATGGCTGCAGTGCTAAGTGGGCTTGCATTTGTTATAGTGCTAACAGCTTTGGTTGACATGTGAACTGGATCTACTGCAACAAACCATGGCCTTGCCTCGGTGAATGTTTGGCTGTTTCCATAGGTTATCTGAGCTGGGCCAAGTGCATAGAGCTGCGGATACTGTAATGGTACAGAGTATGTATACTTCACTGATGTTGAATTGCCAATTAGATTTTTGTTCCAAGTGATTGTTGTAGTATCGCCTATTGTCTGCACAGAGCCATCAGTTACCACGGTAAATACTGAAGGTACCTTTTCTTGTATGGTGACAGAGCTTGCATTGATAAGTGAAGTCACATCTAGTTTTACATTAAAGGAATTTGGATTGTCAACCGGGTCAATCTTGGAATCTGTTGTTCTGATGATATCAAACGGATACGAGTTTTCAGCCAAAAATGATGTAGAAAAGGCAGCTATTCCAGTTTGTGTTTTTGCTTGTATGCTAACTGTATAGTTTCCTTCCGACGTTGTAGTATAATTGGCATCGTACAGTCCACACTCTTGTTCAGATGTAATTCCATTTCCAGAAGACAATATTGTTGTTTGGGAGGTAGGATTGGTAACTGACATGACAATATTGGAGTTACACACCGAGTTTCCTGTGCTATTCAAGACAACTATGGTAAATTTAGCATTCTCGCCTGGCTTGTAGATACTCTTCTGTGTGTTTACTGATACAAGGCCCCATGCGTACTGGCTCTGTGTATTGTATGTCTTGCCGTTTTTGACAAGTGTTGTCTTGATTGTATACATTCCAGGCTTGCCATATCTTCCTGATAGTACCTTGATGTCAAACTGACCTTCCTTCATCTTCTTGAACTGGGATTTTACTGGAATCTCGGTTCCATCAGGGGCTATAATCTTGATGGATATGGTAGTGTTCTTGTCAGACCACTTGTCCTGCTGCATTGACTGGATTGCTGCTTTCTTTATCTTCTTGATATCAGAGTCCTTGAATATTTTGAAGTCAATTCTGGACCCTCAGAGATCATATAGCTGCTCTTCAGATTAGTAATGGTAGGAACTACTGGAAGTGAACTTGTGTCATTTATTCCAGTACTGTTAGTGCCATTGATGGTCTTTGTAAGAGATGTAGAATTGAGCAATGTCTGGATTGCATCAGTCATAGATAGAGTATCAGATAGTGATGAATGATTTTGTGTTGGAACAGTACTGTTGGTGCTATTGATTGCCTTTGTAAGAGATGTAGATCGTATCAATGTCTGGAGTGTATCGGTAATAGGTAGAGTATCAGACAAGTGTGATGAATGGTTTTGTGTTGGAACAGTAGTACTGTTTTGTGGCACGACAGCAAGTGTTGTATTTTCTGTTACTGGTGCAAGTTGCTTGTTGTTACCAAGATATAGTCCAGTTATCTGGTATGGTGTCAAGAGTGAATCGTACAGTTTGACATCGCGAAGTGAGCCTGAGAATAGATTGTTTGCATTGTTTCTTATGCTGTTCATGTATGCACCTATTACAACATCAGATTTGGAAGAAAGTGTACCTACAGTTTGGTTTTCTATCGTTCCATGTATGGAAATTGTGGATACGCCAACAAGTGGAATCTTGGACTCTAGTGTACCATTAACATAAATGCCAATGGAAGAGCCGTCATAGGTAGCCACAAGGTGAGTCCAGTTTTCAGGAATTGTACTGTTTGATTCAACTGTATTCCATTTTATTCCGTCAAATACAGAGAAGATAGCCTTCTTTGCTGGTTGGATGTTATTGTTCACAGCCAAGATGAAGGTGTTTTCTTTGCTGATTACAGTAAATTGAGGCGAACCCTGGCTGTAGTCTGGCTTGACCCATGCAGATAAGGTAAGTGCAGTGAGGTTTTGTGTACCAGTAGAGTTTTGCTTTAGATAGCCATCACCATTTAGGCTCAGTGCTGTTGTGTTGTCAGAATCATCCATCCTGGCTTTTCCAACAGTCATAGTCTTCAGTTTAGATGCTGTGAAATTCCAAGACTCTGTAGGAATTGGTGTAGTAGCGTTAGAG
>NZ_RCMC01000278.1 GCF_011319475.1 Candidatus Nitrosotalea sp. FS | reverse complement strand
CTCATGTTCATCTGCATCACTTCCATGTTCATCTTGTTCATGTATGCAGACTTTTTGTTGAGCTCATCTGTCTTTGCCTGGTCTTTTGACTTGAATGCTGCCATTCTTTCCTTTTGCCAAGCCCTTGTTTCTTTTAGGAGTCTTTTGAGTTTCTCCTGGTCTACCATCTTTCGTTTTATTAGTGCATTAAGCAGGTTAAGTCCTACAGAAATTCCCATTATACCAAAGGCAGATGCAACCATTCCCTTCACTAGCGGGTTTGCACTTCCTAGAGGTCCCCTGTTCAGGCCAGGTATCTGAAGTGCTATTGAGTTTATGAAATGTAAAATTATNCCTACAGAAATGCCCATTATACCAAAGGCAGATGCAATCATTCCTTTTACAATCGGGTTTGCACTTCCCAGTGGTCCCCTGCTCAGTCCTGGAATCTGAAGCGCTATTGAATTTATGAAATCTAAAAATATGCTATGTTCCATTGTTATACCCCATTGCATTTAGAATACCTCGTGCCGCTTCATCAACTTTACCTTCAGTATTGAGAACCATCTTAATTGGAGAACCACAAAGTATCGAACAAGTTGACAGCATTGCACTTGTAACATCAAGTTCTTTTTTTATGGCATCAATTGATACAATATCCCTAGTTCTAGTGGTGTCAGTCATTCTACGATTATAGATCTCTTCAGGTCGTGCAGTTATCATGATAAAACTATCAGGATTTAGAATTTCTAAAACATTGTGTGGAAGTCCAGGATAAAACCCCTCTTTTGTGGAAATGAATGCGTGTGTATCGACAATTATCACATCATCTGCCATGGAGGCGATAGTTCTTGCAGCCGTAGATTGTAGTTCTTTTTGTTCNAATGAATGCGTGTGTATCTACAATTATCACATCATCAGCCATTGAGGCGATGGTTCTTGCAGCAGTAGATTGTAGTTCCTTTTGTTGCTTGACAGAGAGTTTTCTTAGATCATCTCTACTTTGGACCCCTTTCTTTTTTGCTTCGTTAAACATTACCGTTCCAAAAATTGAGACACTTACCTTGATGCTTTTTTCTTTTAACAGTTCCACTACACGCGATACGACGGTAGTTTTTCCAACGCCTGGAATTCCTACAATAATTATTTTCTTACTTTCTGCCAAGCAATGCACCCAGGGCAGGCATTACTTCCTCGACTCGTTCTCGAACAAGTAAATTGTAATAGTTAATCAAGATATCAACTGTCAACAACATTCCTGTCCCTGATCCAAATGTTCCCAGTACATCAGATGTACCGGCCAACAATCCCAATATGATAGAACCAATTATAGTAACAGACGGAATGTATTTTTGAAGTAGATTTTCAACGGGTTGATTCGAACGTCTAAAGCCAGGTATCTGTACCTCTGCATCAAGTAAGTTTTTGGCTGCGCTCTTTGCAGAAAGGCCTCCAAGCTCAATCCACAATCTGCCAAACAATACCACGATTCCCACCATGAATAAAATGTACAAGACAGCACGGGTTGGGNCAACAGGTTGATTTGAACGTCTAAAGCCAGGTATCTGTACTTCTGCGTCAAGTAGGTTTTTGGCTGCANCAACGGGTTGATTCGAACGTCTAAAGCCAGGTATCTGTACCTCTGCATCAAGTAAGTTTTTGGCTGCGCTCTTTGCAGAAAGTCCTCCAAGCTCAATCCACAATCTGCCAAACAAGACAACAATTCCCACCATGAACAAGATGTACAAAACGGCTCGGGTTGGATCTAATGCAACAATATCAAGACCACGTGGTGCGGTGACATAGTACAGTATACCACCTGTAGGAGTAGATGGAGAGGTGGGATCAAACATTCCCAAGAAATTCAAAAACGGATTTGCATTTCGCGGGTTAAAGTTAGCCCACATGATTTGTCCTACAAATACTGCGTTAGCAGTAAGAGCAGAAGCCAAAATTACTGGAATGTTGGATACGTACATCAACTTGATTGGATATACTGCAGAGAATCCCCTGTACTTGGTAGATACGATTGGTATCTCCACCTTGATTCCTTGCGTATAAACAAGAATCAGCAAGACTCCGGCCGTTATGAACAGGCCAAATATACCAGGCAGCTGGTTAGACCGGAAAAAGAGATTACTAAAATCACTATGTATTGCACCATGTACAATATTTGCAAAGACACCTACTGGGCCTCCGTCTCCTGCAGGAACTGGGCTAAACAAGCTCCAAATTACCTGTTGAGCTACACCTGCTGCAATAAACAAACTAATTCCACTGCCAAGTCCCCATCCCTTTTGGACTAGTTCATCTAGTAACATGATTATCACAGATGCACCGATTAGTTGTCCTACCAGAATGAAGATAGCTTCGTGGTTTGGCATTCTTGGTCCGTAGACTGCCATTCCATACAGAGAAGATTCTGCAATGATTACGATATAAGTAACAATCTTGGTTGCTGTTTGATACAACTCTCTGTCTTCTGGTTTCTTAAAGTCAAGATGAAATATCTCAGAACCTTTTAGGAGTTGCATCAACAGTCCAGCCGTAACAATAGGTCCGATTCCAAGTTCAATCAGGGTACCTTGTTGTGATGCAAAAATTACTCTAGCAAATGCAAGAAAATCAAATGATGGTGTAGACGCACCGTATAGAGGAGTCTGTCCCATTATCATGTAAATGAACAATGCAATTCCACACCACATCAAACGAACTTGAAGTGGGATTTTCTTTTTCGGTTTCGGTACTTGAGGAATATAGACTTCAGCTTTAGAGATGATTGTTTTTAAAAAACCGCCAGAGGTCGAACCTTCTTCTGCTGTCAAGCTACTGCTTGCACCTCGCCACCAGATTGTTTTACTTTTTCTTCAGCGGAAGCAGAGAATTTTTCCACCTTAACAACATAAGCATTTTCAGTCTGTCCTCCTCCCAACAGCTTGTCATAGCCTAGTTCAGTAAGGTCTATCAATTTCTTGCCACCTTCCTGTTTTCCAAATTTCGCAAAGATATCATCCAGATCTCTTACGCTAGCCCATTTTCGGACTAGATTTGGATGTGGTGGGTGAGTGGAATCATGACCAAAGTGTTTTGGATCAGTCATTAACATTCGTATGAAATGATGCTTGTGCAAACCAGATTGACCAAGTCCTCCTTTGTGACCACTGGCTCTATGTTGGCCTATTTGTCCCCAACCACAGTGTCTACTTCCTCGATATTTTCTTGTTTTTCTTGCTCTTGTTGGCATGCTACATCATTAACCTCACTTGTGCTAAGAGTTCTTTGTGACTACCAAGAATTCCTCCTTCTCCATACATCTTCTTGGTATTTCGTTTGAATCCATGTTTTGGTGGTGACAGAGCAAACCATGGTTTTAGTGGTTTTAGTTTTGATAGTATAGCAGTTCCTTCTGAAAGTGATTTTGCAAGTTCATCAGTATTTTTGAAACCTAATTTTGTCATATCTTCTGCTGTGAGTTTTTTATAACCGCCTGTGCGTGCTTTCTTTTCTAAGAGTTCCTTTGTAGTGGATACGTCAATCTCTTGCCATGATACATAGTGCTTGATCTTGTCAAGCATGCCTTTTGTGTTATCTTTTTCTGGGATGATAGTAGCACGGAATCTTTTATCCAAATGTAAAAGGTCCATAGTAGTTCTTGCCCAGTAAGGAACATTGACCGTTCCTTTCATTCTGACTATTAAGAAAGCTTTACCCATTTTTTCATTCAACCCTGACTAAATGTTTGTCTCAAACAGTCCAAGACAGCTCTTGATGTAGAAGTCATAGTGTTTGTAGAACCTGTACTTTTTGTCCATGCATCCTTCAAACCTGCTAATTTTAGAAGATTTCTTATATTTCCACCAGCAACAAGTCCAAGACCTCTTGGTCCCGGAATAACTTCAACTGTGACACTTCCACCTCTTCCTCTTACTTTGAATGGAACTGAGTGAGGTTGTTCACATCTACACTCCCAACTTCCACAGCCAAGTTTTACTGGACTCACATTAAGATAAGCTTGATTTGTTGCCTTTTCGATTGCAATTCTCATTTGTTTTGATTTTCCTTGTCCAATTCCCAGCCAGCCATTTTCATCTCCAGCTGCTACAAGTGCCTTGAATCTAGTATACTCACCGTTGGTTGTTTGTTTTTGAACAATTCCAACATCAATAACTTCTGTTTTAATTCCAGGTAGTAATTTTTTGATAATGCCAGCTTCTTGAATTCTATAACCGTTTTCATAAATTTCTTTCATGGTTGTAATTTTATCAGTAGCCACTAGTGCTCCTAGTTTTGTTCTTGGAGTCCATACTTGTTCTGGTTCTCTTCTTGGTGGTCTTGATCTCTGTTCTGTTCTACTCATTTGGATTTAACCTCACTATCAATTGCAGATTTTACTTTGCTTATTTCATTTGCAATTTTAAGATGCTTACCGCTTATCCTCTCATCAGATGGAAAAGTTTCTGCGTCTGCGGGAACTTCTAGACCTGCATCTATTATTCCTTTCAATGCTGCTGCAATTCTTTGAGTATATTTTCTAGTACCGGTATAAAGTACAGCGCTCTTGGTTCCACTTGCAAGTGCTTTCTTGCCTGCTAGATAACCAGTAAGATATGCCGCTGGTATACTCTTTCTTGAGCCTTTCCAGCCATTTTTTAGAAGCGATCTAGAATGAGCTGATGAAAGAACTTTGTCGCCTTCCATCTCAGGCTTGTGAATCTGTACTAGAGTATTTTCATTAGATATCTGAACTGTGATAAAGTCTCTCCTACCCATAAGAAGATGTCTTCTCTTCTTGTAGTTAGTCTTCTCATCCCGAGATCTACGTAATATTTGTGAATATGCCATTATACTAAGCCTATTTACAAAAAATTTTGGTGAAGCTCTTATAAACGTTAGACTCGGAGCAGTAAAGCCATCAATGCCTTTTGTGCATGAAGTCTATTTTCTGCTTCATCCCATATTACAGACTGTGGACCATCTATCACTTCACTTGTAACTTCTTGGCCTCTTTTTGCAGGAAGACAATGCAAGAAGATTGCTTCATGATCTGCTTTTTTCATTAAATTAGAGTTTACTTGAAAACGTGGAAGAAAGTCTTTTGTCCTATCAGTTGCTTGGTGATGGATCGAGACAAACGTATCAGTAACTACAACATCAGCGTCTTTTACTGCAGACATGGGATCTGTGAGCAATTGTAAATCAATGAATTTTTTTGATTCTTTTATGATATCAGAATTTGGTTCGTATCCTTTAGGAGTTGCAATTGTCATATCAATAGATGTTTTTGCACATCCGTAAATCATTGAATTGCATACGTTGTTACCATCTCCTATCCATGCAAGTTTTAATCCCTCAAGTTTTTTCTTTTTCTCCTTGATTGTCATCAAATCTGCCAATATCTGACATGGGTGGAAGGAATCAGAGAGTCCATTTATTACAGGAACTGTGGAATTTTTTGCCAAAATTTCTACTTCATCATGTGAATACACCCTAGCCATAATGATATCCACATATCTTGAGAGCGTCTTGGCAGTATCTTCTATTGTTTCTCCCCTTTTTAGCTGCAAGTCATCTGCAGATAGATTGAGTGCATGTCCTCCCAATTGGAACATTCCAGTTTCAAAGCTTACCCTTGTACGAGTTGAAGGCTTTTGGAAGATCATGGCAAGTGTTTTATTTTTTAGAATTGGTTTTGAAATTCCTTTTTTGAGATCTTTCTTTAGTTTTATAGCATTGTCTAGTATTCCAAGCAATTCACTTTTGCTCAACTCATTTAGTGTAAGTAGATCTTTTGTTTTTATTTTCATTTCTTTCTCCATCCAAACAACGAACGTTTCTTTATAGGCTTTTCATCTTTTGACTCGACTATATCTTCCTCTTCAGTTTTTGATTCAGATTTAGATTCTGANAACAACGAACGTTTCTTTATAGGCTTTTCATCTTTTGACTTTGTCTCTTCCTCTTCAGTTTGTAATTCATCTTTAAGTTCTTGTTTTGGTTCATCTTTAATTTTTGGTCGTCC
>NZ_RCMC01000066.1 GCF_011319475.1 Candidatus Nitrosotalea sp. FS | reverse complement strand
ATTCAAAAAAACAGCTCTTGTGAGAGTTCGTAAAATTACGAGCAGAAGAGAAACTACCTTGGCACATCAGTTTTATTTTTTTTCCAGTGTAATCAGCCAGCCACAAGGAGGTATCGGTTGAACCAAAATATTTCGGAAGAGGAAAATTGTTATCTTCAGAATAAATTATGTTCTGGTCAGATACCCAATCATAAAATTGATATTTTGTATTCCGATAATCTGAATCACTTCTAGTGTTGTTTGTAATCTGGTTGGTAGTATTGCCGTTTATATCATACGTGTACAAATTTGAGGATACAGATCCATCTGAATTATGGTTCTCTCCAGAAAATAACACATACTTACCTGATGGGGATATTCTAAATGCATAATGTGAAGTAATTGGAAGAGTGTATAGTTTTTCCAGCGTGGTGCCATTAAAATGAAGTATTACAGCGGGGTTTGCAGCGATAATGAATCTTCCGTCTCGGCTCCAATCGTAGAAAGAAAGAATATGATCCGGTAAGCCAAGTAGTTGCGGTATCTGGGAATGGCTCATAATTTGTTCAACTATTGGCTTAGAAAAGTTTCTCGTGTCTGATTTTACCAAAGTTGATTCATTACTGGTCTGGTTTGTTACGAGTGAAACAGGAACAAGTAACAAATATGCTAGAACTGATATTAGCACACCAGAAATAATTATGCAATAATGTATAGTTTTCATTTCTTAAATTCTAAAACCAGATTTCATTCTATAAAATACTAGTATTGACATGATTCCTGTCAACAAGACAGGANAAAAGGAAACTCAGGAACTGCTACCGTATTTTGTTCCGCAAAAATCCATTTGTTACCATCAAATTGCCATGTTCCGGAATCATTGTAGGTATCAGTCAACGAAGGTGTGGCAGTCGTGTACGGCTTTCCGTCATAATAGTATGAAACTTCTAGGGTCATGTTAACCGATTTAAATTCAAGGGCTCCATGAGAATAGCTGTTAGAGAGTGCAAGTGTGCATTTTTCATGCGGTCCAATGTCAAAACCTCCGCCCTCACTTTCCGGCATGTCATTACCCGAGATAAGTTTGTAACCAAAATATTGCAGCTGTACAGTTTTGTTTTGTGTATTATACAAGTCAAACCATTGTGTACCAGACGAGATTGGCTGCACCGAATCGCTAAAGCAGCTCTTGTTTGTGCCGCTGGTATACTGGTGAAGCGGCTCACAGGAATTGCCAGAAATATACGAACATTCAACTTTGCGATCCGGAACCAAGTTTGTGAGACAGCTGTGCTGCGGATAAACTNTATACGAACATTCAACTTTGCGATCCGGAACCAAGTTTGTAAGGCAGTTGTGCTGTGGATAAACCGCAGGCTGTGACGTGCATGTTGTGTTGTCTGGCAGGAACTTGAACTGGCTTGCAAGCTCAACCTGACTTAGTATTACAGGCGGGCAACAGGGGGGCCATTCAGGAGGGCTCAAGTTTTTTACAGTTGTTGTATGGGTTGTAGTAACACTCTTGTTTTCTGCTACAAATGAATCTGGTTCTGCTGTTGAGCTTGCGCTGTTAAACGTTAATACTCCAAGTATGACGACTAGCAAAAGTAGAGTTCTCATTTCCTAAATTTCATTCTATAAAATCCAATGGCAGAAACTATCCCAATCAATAAAACTGGAACCGAAAATGGAAATTCAGGTACTGTTGATGTACCTGATATCTTCAAACTTTGAATGCCAGAACCTGACCATGGAATTGTCATTGTCCTGCTCGTATCGGTTTCACCTTCTCCAAAACTGACAGATGTCCCGTTGCGGGTCACAACAAATGGCGAAAGGTTACTAACTCCAGGATTACCAGCTATTGAATCTGACAGTGTTCTTGGTATCGTGACTGTAATTGATCCATCATTTGTAGTGTTGACCAAAATAGCAATTGATTTGGATCCAACATCTGCTGTGACATTGATAACCTTTCCATTTTCTATTGTATAGGGCATAGAATAATTTGTCCCTGTAACATTAAGAACTGGCATTACTCCAGACGACATTTCATTATTACAATCAAGCAATGATTGAGAACCTACTTCGTATCTAGAGTCAACCATGTAAAAACCTGAATTTATCATAGTGGAATTATATTTTGCAGATCCAAGTACGACAAAAAAATCAGTTTCAATCTTTGTATTGTTGATATTGCCATAATCATGACCGACATCTACTAATTGATTAAATCGCATGTCGTCTGGAATTATGCCCAAGTTTTGAAAATATGCCTTTATTGCAGCACTCATGGCACAGTATTCTGTATGATTATCACTCAAATTTGACGGTACCGTATTTGACCATGGTACAGCTTTGCCGGATACTGGATATGATTGCCCTGTCCCAGATGATTCATCCATAACAATATGAGAATAAATCTCACCTGATGTATCGTTGTATTGCTCTACAGTATATCGATACCATATAGATGAAGAATCAGTACTGGCATAAGATGAACCTAAAAATGAAATGTAAATAACAAATGTCAAAAGTGTAATTAGAGAATAAGATGATATTTTCATGTTATACCGGTACTGGACTGACACGGTTTAAAAAACTGGTGGAGAATTCTTCTAGTATGAATAGGGTTTTTAGTTATTTAATGGCAAGATTTGACCAAACAAACTCAAGTCCTGTCTAGGACCTACATTGATCATTTTGAAACCGAACTGATTCATTTGAGATGTATCATTCTGAAGAGTTAGAACATAAAAGTCGGTTTGAAGTTGTGTGGGTGTGCTCACTCCTTCAGGACCCGCAAGCAAATATGAAGAATACCTCACCTCGAGCACGGTAACACCATGGTTTGTGAAGTATTCTCTGATTGTGGTTCCATTGAACCAAGGTTTGTAAGCAGTTTCTGATATGTTGGTTGGAATATAATTTGACCATGGTACGCCTTGGTGTGCATTTGATCCAGATTCAAAAGGATCTAGTACTGTATATCTAAACCAAACAGTTGGAGTCAACATATTGCCCCATCCTCTCTCAATCAATTTTTGACCAGTACCTGGGTGTACACATGCTGGAGAACTGTCTTTTGCTTTGAAAATTAACTGCAATCCTTTGTTACATGTAATGTTCTTCGCCATAACTCCATGTTCTGATTGCTCCAATGGAGGTAGTGTTTTGAGCAAGTCAGGCGGAACTGCTTGAAGTGCAGGAAATGTAAGAGGGTTATACATAGTCAAATTTGCAGTATTAGGGTATGGTGGCTGGAAACTAGAAGTGAGATTTCCAGATGTTGCACTTGCGGTTGAAGAAATCCCAACNCAACCAGTGACAAGATGACAATTATTGTGAGATGTGTAGATTTCATGATTCTAATATTTCAAACAAAAATCACGACTTCAAGAATCTTCCATATCCCACCACTCCGTTTTCACTCACAGTCCAGGTAGCAGGTTTTATCCACAAGTTGTCAAGGCTGTCTGTCTCAAGGTATAACGTTGGAAGCGTATTTGACGGAGGAGCTTGAAGTGATGCAGGGCCTGCAATTGCTTTTCCAGAAACTGGATCATATGTACTGCCATGACATGGACACTGTCCCTTGTTATTTCCACCACGTACGCTCACAGGTACGTATTTCCACATGCACCACAGATGCAAACAGATTGCACTGTATACACGAAATGCAGTGACATCATCTACACTTCCTCCAAGATCTTCAGGCAACCGAATAAGATTCCACTTTCTAAATGCCTCTTGGTCAAGAACCGTATCTCCAGTTGCTGGATATGTGATAAGCTCCTGATGATTTACTGGAAAAGTTTTCAGGTTTGCCAAAGTGCCGTCTGATAAAACAACCTGCGCTTTTTTTGGAGATGCTGTATCTGGGTTTGGCATGAATTTGCCCCATTGTATAAAAGGTGTAAATGCCATGGCTACNACTATTGAAATCATAAAAATAGAAAATTTTGAAATGTGTAGAGTTTTCATGGGGCAATAACTCGTGATGGTCCCAAATCTATCATGCTGGCTTGCCAGTCCGAGAATTCCGTCCCATAATCATGAACAGGAGCTACCTTTAGACGAATATCCACATTATCTCCTACTTGCCAAGGAACATTGATGGTGTCTATTGCAGTTGTGGTGTGAGATTCGTATGGTGGACTATCCAGAACAATTGGGCTCATCTGTCTTACACAAAACAGTCCTTTGCATGCATAAAATCCAGTTATGGCAACAGTGTACTTTGTACTGAAGCTTATCAGATAGGGACACTTGCACAACATGGTTGGTGGGGATTTGCTCACATATGCATTGACGCCATAGGTATTTTCTTTTGCAACAGGAGTGAAAACATCATAATAAGTCAAAAGTGTCAGTGCTAAAAGTACTACAGGTATTACAGAGCCAGAAATTATTAGAATAAGATACTTGTTCATTGCCAAAATGTACTGGACTCACATCTCTTAAAAAATTGGTGTATGATTCTTCTAGTTTTTAACACTGATTTTGAGAGGTTTCATTTCTCACAGTCTGTAGTTGTCACAAGTTCATGGGGTATTAATCATGCGTAATACTTTTCATACTGAAAATCTCTTATTCTGTGCTTGAGAGGTATTACATTCTGGTACATAGTTTTCTTTTCGATTCTAACTACCAATTTTTCTCTTGTATTTCCAACATCAGAAGATAACACTCCACGATATGTAATAGTCGGACCTACTAATTCAACATCTGGTGGCTTTGTGCTACCGTTTGTAAATGTAGGAACAGGACCGTGGGGGATAGCAGTAAATCCTGTAACAAATAAAATCTATGTCACCTGTACTGGTTCCGATTATCCATATGGAAGACTTCCTCCTAATGCTATTGCAGTACCGTTACCTATACCTGGCAAAGTATTCGTAATAGATGGTAATAATCAAAATGTTGTAACCAGTATTACAGTTGGAATGAATCCTAGAAACATTGTAGTCAATCCTGTAACAAATATGATCTACGTAACTAATGAAAATTACAAATCAGTTTCAGTAATAGATGGACAAACTAATAATGTGGTTAAGACCATAAGCGTAAGAAGTCAGCCTGAAGGTCTAGGACTAGATACCGTTTCAAACAAGATATACGTGGCCAATATAGAAGACAATTCAATATCTGTGATAGACGGTGTTACCAATGGAGTTGTTGACACCATACATCTTGAAAATATTTCTCCATTACAAGTGACGGTCAATGAGAATACAAACAAAGTGTATGTCACTGATGGAACCAATGATACCGTGATAGTCATAGATGGTTCCACTGATAAAATATTAGAGTCCATACAAGCAAGATTGAGCACTCAGTTTATTGCGGTAAACAAGGTAACAAACAAGATATACGTTTCCGGTCCTTCTGCAACTTTAGCTGTAATAGATGGATCAGACAATAAAGTGATAAACACCATAAAGATAGGAGAAGATTCTACATCTATTGCTGTCAATGATATTGCAAACAAGGTATACGTCACAAATAGGGACTCTAATTCTATTTTGGTTATTGACGGATCAACTGATAGTTATCTACAACAACTTGGACCGGCAAATACAGATTATGGCATAGCTGTGAATCCTAATACTGGTAAAATATACACTTCAAGTTACGGTTCTGCGTCTGTATGGATAACTGACGATCCATCTTCACACACATCTAATTCAGTGTACATGTCTCCATTAAAACAAGTACAATCTGGCATCTTATCAAAAGATGTAAAGTGTAAGCAAAATCTCATTCTAGTTATAAAAACAGAAAATAGTTCCCCTGCATGTGTGAAACAGACAAGTGTCACAAGGCTTTTGGCCCATGGTTGGGTCCTTACAAACTCTTGAAGTATAACCGAAATCAGAGTTAATCTAGACAAAACATTTTATGATTTTATTGAATAGAATGTACATTCTGTGGCAAGGATGTTCATTTTTTGGTTCCATCATACCTAATT
>NZ_RCMC01000218.1 GCF_011319475.1 Candidatus Nitrosotalea sp. FS | reverse complement strand
CAGCCCCCATGGCAAGCATTTTCAAGTCTTGCTGATGCTAAAAAGTTTGCAACCAAAGTTGGCTATCCAGTTCTTGTGAGGCCTTCCTATGTATTAAGTGGGGNTGGCGTAAAAGAAGTTTCTGTAATAAACTGCAATCCGGAGACTGTATCAACTGATTATGATATCTGTGATAGATTATACTTTGAAGAGCTCACACTAGAACGAGTACTCGATGTTGCCGATTTTGAAAAACTAGATGGAATTGTTACCNAAGAAAATGGCGTAAAAGAAGTTTCTGTAATAAACTGCAACCCAGAGACTGTATCAACTGATTATGATATCTGTGACAGGTTGTACTTTGAAGAGCTCACACTTGAACGAGTACTTGATGTTGCAGATTTTGAAAAACTAGATGGAATTGTCACAGCAGTGGGTGGACAGACTGCAAACAATTTGACTCCAAAGCTTGCACAAAATGGAATAAAAATAATTGGAACATCTTTTGAAGACATTGACAGGGCTGAAAATCGTTCTATATTTAGCAAAGTACTTGATGATCTAAATATCAAGCAGCCTCCGTGGCAGGCATTTTCAAGTCTTGCTGATGCCAAAAAGTTTGCAACCAAAGTTGGCTATCCTGTTCTTGTAAGGCCTTCTTACGTACTCAGTGGGGCGGCAATGAAAGTTGTCTGGTCTGAGACACAACTCAAAAAGTATCTTCAAGAAGCCACCAATGTCTCACCTGACTATCCTGTGGTAATAACAAAATTCATGCTCAACTCACTTGAGGCCGAAGTTGATGGTGTGGGAGACGGCAAGAATGTGGTTATTGGCGCAGTAATTGAACACATTGAAGGTGCCGGAGTCCACTCTGGTGATTCCATGATGTGCATTCCACCATGGACACTGAACAACAAGGTAATAGATACAATTCTTGATTACGCAAAAAAAGTAGGGATTGCATTTAAAATTAAAGGACCGTTTAATCTGCAATTTTTGATAAACCAAGATCAGGTATATGTGATTGAGCTTAACATCAGGGCATCACGCTCCATGCCATTTGTTTCAAAATTTGTAAGAATGAATCTTATCAACTTGGCAGCACGAGCAGTACTTGGTAAACCACTTCCACATGTTGCAAAGGATAGGTGGCGCAAGATTCCACACTATGGAATCAAAGTTCCCCAGTTTTCGTTTATGCAACTTGATGGGGCTGATATTATCTTGGGTGTTGAGATGCAATCAACTGGAGAAGCTGCATGCTTTGGCGAGAGTTTCTATGATGCTCTCGCAAAGGGCCTGACCTCAGTAGGATATTCTCTTCCAACTAAAGGGTCTGTACTTATCAGCNAACTTGATGGGGCTGATATCATCTTGGGTGTTGAGATGCAGTCAACTGGAGAGGCCGCATGCTTTGGCGATAGTTTCTATGATGCTCTTGCAAAGGGTCTGACCTCGGTAGGATATTCTCTTCCAACACAAGGGTCTGTGCTTATCAGTGCGGGTGGATCTGAGAACAAGGAAAAACTATTACAGACTGCACTCTTACTCAAAAGCCTTGGATACAAACTGCTTGCAACAGAACACACTGCAGAATTCTTGTCTGATAAAAGAATAGGAGATGTAGAGGTAGTCTACAAGATAAGTGAGCCGCAAAGAAAACCAAACATTGCTGATTTGTTATATGAAAGAAAGATTGACTTTATCATAAATGTACCAAGTACATCAACACTTGAAAAATATGTTGGCATGCTTTATGATGAATATCAAATAAGAAGAAAGGCTGTAGAGCTTGGAATTCCTGTGTTGATAACAACAGAGCTTGCAGACTCTTTTGCAAAGACATTGGAGTGGTTAAAGCATAATGAGACCACAAAAAAACCATTAGAGTCGTATGAAAATGTGGGATGATTTTATGCTCATTAAATTATGTTTTTGAGTACTGATTCGTCTCCTATTATGGAGCCATCAAGTGTTACAATCNAAAAAACCATTAGAGTCGTATGAAAAAATAGATTGAATAAAAGGTATTTTTACCTATTTTATATAATTTGATACATTTTTACCTAAAAATCGTGAGTTTTTCTAAATTATATCAATTTTAGGAAAATGGTTAAATCTATCTAGAACTATATGTGTTGGTGAAAAATAACAGAGTAGGATATTCCGTAGTAGATATCTCCTCAAGACATCTTGAATTACAAAGCATCTTGGAGATTGAAAGATGAATGTAGAGCTGGTCCAAGATCTAGAACAACAAAAAATCATCCTCAAAGAGATAAATTCGATTTTGAGAAGACAAAATCAAGCTATACAAAATAAGATTGTTTCTAATCAGCCACATGGATTAAAAATTGAAAATAAAAAAATAATACATGTGACTATTGCAATAATTGCCGTCTCAACTTTATCCTTGTTTGTAGTTTACTTACAATATGAAAACCAATTTCTAACTCCCAAACTATCTGGTGCAACATCTAGTTATGTAATTCAAAATCTACAAGGTGATACAGTAAATACGTGGGTGGCGTGGAATATTGCAAATGACAGAGTAATTCACATCCATGTGGTAAATGATGCAAAACTTTCACAAAATATGCTAGATTCTATGGAGAGTGCAATCACATCCACCAAGGCAGTAAATATTGATAATTCTCAGACAGGTAAGGGTCCAAAAGGGACATCTTCTATATTTTATGTAGGATGGGAAGGAGCTGCTGAACAAGCATCCTCGGAGCATACCAAATCATACATTCCTCAAAAGTTTGACATCAACGGATCTCCTGATGGAACAGGAGATGTGGAAATAATACTTACAACGGATGTAAGCCCAGATGGATATTCTGGATATACAAAATCGCTTGTAGATGGCAATGAAATTTTAAAATCTAAAATAACAATCTACAAAGCCGACAAGCTTGATGCAAATAATCTCAGTGCTATAATACGACACGAGTTTGGACATGCCATGGGTCTTGGGCACTCTACAGCTTCAGAAGATCTGATGAGTCCAGTATTGCCGGATTATCCATACATTTCAGGTTGTGATATTGATGCATTAAAGGGACTGTATGATGGTAATAAAAACAGCAAAGTGATATGCATAACATAATGAAAATCTGATTACAATAACTTGTTGTTCTAGAATTTCGTAATTCTGACAAACCTTGGTTTAGTATGATAGAAACATTTGGCTAGAGTATCTCTGATGTAACTGATTCGTCTCCGATTATGGATCCGTCTAATGTCACTATCTTTGCTGAATAATGATCTTTTACACGGTCATATATTGGTGAGATTGATTTTTTGTGGTAATGTTTGTGTGTTGCGTACAAGTACTTGTTAAAAGATGGTACTATGATTATCTCAAGTTCTCCATTAGTTGATGGAAAAATATTTTTCTTTGCAGTCTTGATTGACACCCATAATCTTTGTCCATCCAGTACCGAACCTTCTTGAAAATACACTGGGTGGAGATGCCCCATTACTATTCTGTTCACATGTGAAAAATTCTCAGATGGCATGACATGACCGTGTGTTAGTAGTGTATCTCCTATGACTAGACCTGATGGACCTGTCATGGTTATGTAATCTGGAACCAAGCGAGATAAATTTCCATCATGATTCCCAGGAACCACTATCGTATTGATCTTTTTTCCAATCTCAAAAAACATTGGAACCATCTGCCATTCTATTTTTGAGATTGAATCTATGCCTGACTTGATATCTCCTAGAAGAACTAAACTGTCAGGTTTTTCAGACTTGATCAAGGCATCAAGCGTTGAATGAATCTCTTCAATCATTCCATCTGGTCTAACGTTGATGTCATTTGAGATCATGCCTCCTTCAAATCCAATGTGCAAGTCGGTAACAACAAGAAATCTCTGGNTCAAACTGTCAGGTTTTTCGGACTTGATCAAGGCATCAAGGGTTGAATGAATCTCTTCAATCATTCCCTCTGGTCTGACATTGATGTCATTTGAGATCATGCCTACCTCAAACCCAATATGCAAGTCGGTAACTACAAGAAATCTCTGATCCTCTTCTAGAACTAGTGCTGGCTGTGAGGGAACAATCCTTGTCTTTACCATCAAAGATATACCTATCTTTTTTCAATTAAATTCTTGTGAAAGAGTCAGGAAATGTAGAGTCCATAGTGTCATCAAATGGAGTGAAACTGCATCTGTTTGAACCAAGTAACAGAAAGATCTGGACTGTAGTTGGAAAAGACAACGAACACTGGCTTGATTTAGATTTAGGATACTGTTCTTGTGAAGATTATTACTATAACGCAATGGAAAAGGGCAGGCAATGTTATCATCTGCAAGCAGTCCAATCTGCACTGAATCAGGACAAAGTTGATACTATAAAATTTCAAGATTCCGAGTTTGCAAGTTTCATCTCTGCCCTAGTACAAGATATCGTNCTTGGGCTGCGATAAAAGAAATTTAGTGTGTAAAATAATATGTGATTTATTTTAGTGGTATTGTGAAAAGGTCTTCTTTTGAAACTCCTTTCCAGAGTCCAACCATGCCTTCTGCCTTGACTTGTTCCACCTTTGTTATCTTTTGGATCTTTATGTGATCAGGAGTCGGTGGCATCCAAAGCATTGCCATGTAATCGCCCACATTTCCTACTGCATCTGCCTTGGCAGCAAGTATCCTCTCTTTTGCAAAACCGTTTGCAACAAGTGCATTTGTCGCACTTGCCTCCAAGTCCCTTCTACCATGTGTAAAAAGATAAACTGATTTTGTTGCATCTACTTGGTTCAATAAAGTACGTCTAGTCTATGCTTTAATGAATATTTCTAAAACCAATCTTGGATTATATACCTCATGATTCAAGCCGAAAGCATTGGTCAACGTTTTGGTTGTGGGCTCTGGCGGACGAGAGCACGCATTAGGTTGGAAACTCTCACAAAGTCCAAAAGTGGGTAAAATTTACTATGCACCTGGAAATGGTGGAACTTTAAACAACGTGAATATTTCTTCTGATGATATTGAAGGTCTTGCAAAATTTGCAAAAGACAATGACTGTGTTACTGTAGTGGGTCCTGAAATTCCCTTGTCAAATGGCATAGTTGACGAGTTTACAAAAAAAGGACTACGTGTTTTTGGTCCTACCAAGAGTGCGGCACAGCTTGAATCAAGTAAGATCTGGGCAAAAAATTTCATGAAAAGAAATGGAATACTGACAGCACGGTTTGAGGTGTTTGATGATCCGAAAAAAGCAATAGATTTTGCAAAATCTGTGGATTACCCATTGGTTGTAAAAGCCGATGGGCTTGCTGCTGGAAAAGGGGTGATTGTCTGTAATGGTACTGCTGAGGCAACTGATGCAATAAACAAGATGTTGGTACAGAAAAATTTTGGAAATGCTGGTTCAAAAATTATCTTGGAAGAAAGAATAGATGGGGTTGAAGCCTCTTTTATCGCACTCTCTGATGGGAATATTGCGTATCCCAATGGCGACAAGCCAGGACCACAAGAGAATTTATGATAACGACAAGGGTCCAAACACTGGTGGGATGGGTACGTACTCTCCAACTCCTGTGATTGATGATGTCACAGCAAATGAAATTCAAAAAAATGTTATTGAAAAAACAATTGCATCCATGAAAAAAGAAGGCATTGTATTCAAAGGATTTCTGTATGCTGGAATAATGCTAAAAGATGGCAAGCCATATGTTCTGGAATTTAACGCACGAATGGGTGATCCAGAATGTCAACCTATCATGATGCGTATGGATTCAGACTTGTTTGTGTACATTCAAGCAAGTATTGATGGTACATTATCTTCACTACCTCAATGTCTTGGAAAAAACAAAGTGCGGTATGTGTCATACTTGCATCAAAAGGATATCCAGAATCTTATCCAAAAGATGAGGCGATAACAGGTCTTGATGATGTCATTCCTGGTTCTCAGGTGTTTCATTCTGGAACAAGAAAAGAAAATGGCAAAATTTTGACTAGTGGTGGTAGAGTGCTTGGAGTGACTGCTGTTGGAGATACTTTGGAGTCTGCAATTGCAAATGCATACATGCGGGTGGCAAAAATAAACTGGCCTTCCAAGTATTGCA
>NZ_RCMC01000220.1 GCF_011319475.1 Candidatus Nitrosotalea sp. FS | reverse complement strand
AATCATGGTAGATGGAATCTTTACTCTTGTAGCAATCAAGGAAGCAAGAAATATTGTCAAAAGAAAAACTNAATGTTGCAAGTGTCTTTGGAATTTTTACTCTCTTGAATATCTCTATTACAATTGCAGCATCTGTAGGAGCGATTAGTGCTGCAAATGCAAATGCAACAAGTATTGGCAATCCTGCCAGGTATGTCAATAACAGTCCACCAACTATTGTGGCAAGCCCTACTCCGACTGTGGCCAACGCAAGTGCCGATATCCTGATTGTCTTGAACTGTTCACGATCAATTTTCATCATCGCCTCAAAAATTAGAGGCGGAATGACAAAGTAGAGAATAAGTTTTGGATCCACCTTGAATCCTGAAATGTTTGGAATTCCGTGACCTGTGAAATCTATCACTGATATGGAAATTCCAATTCCCACAAGAATCATGGTAGATGGAATCTTTACTCTTGTCGCAATAAGGGAAGCAAGAAATATTGTCAAGAGAAAAACAGGTATTACATATTCACTTGATAGCAAGTGACTCAGACTTAATTCGGACATCTTTAGACAATTGTTGTCAAATTATAAAAATCGTTGCTAAATGCGTAATTTTTGATTATCTTCTCTTGTCCATCTCTTTTCGGTTCTTTCTTAGAATACGAAATCCAAGAAAAATTCCAAGTGAAATGTTTACCATTCCAAGCGCAGTCAGGATAAAGTTGGGCTTGGTAGATGCAATCAATCCCATGAATATGCCCCAAAATCCACCGATGAAAAATATCACAGTGATGATTCCTAGTCTGCGAGTGGAGGGATTGGTCATTAGCGATTTTGATTTTATGACACTATTAAACATTGAGCGAATTGTATTTTGGATTAACCGATCTGAAAAACAAATCTAGCTGAATTCTTTTCTTACACTTTGGATAAATCTTGCATGAATTCTTATTCTCTCCAAAGTCTGTGCAAGTTTCATCTCTGTTCCAGGAACATGATGTCTTGCAAAGAACTTTCTAACCTCTTTCTCTTTTTCCAAGTCTGCCTCAATTGAGACACTACCAATTATTCTGTTGAGAAGTGGGTTTCCTACACCAAATCTTGATACAATTCCTTTCCAGTTTTGTTTTATCCATGGCAAGACAAGTTCTTTTCCTTGTGGATTTGTTATCATTCTTGCAATTGGTTGGAAAAGATTCTGTGTTCGAACTTCCTTTGAGAGTGTAAACAAGAGAGTTTTTGATAATAGTTTCTTATCCTGAAAGTTTGCAAGTGAGCTAAGCAGCCGCACCATCTCTTCTTGCGTTGGAGCCTTGCGATATAGGCTGAGAATTTTTTGGTATGTGGTATGGTCTCCTGTCCATGCTATTATGGAATAGACAGGACCGCGAAGGTCTGGATCTAACTTGCCTGTCTTTAACAAATTGGCAAACCTTGACTTGGCTTCTGAAACTATGTCTGGGTCTTCTAGTTTTCCAAGTGAGCTTATCACCTGTACACGTAAAAGTGCAGTTGTTGATCTCTCTCCCTTGATTGGGTCCCATCCAAGTTTTGCAAATACCTTGTTGAAGAAATCGCGGTTGAATTCTTTTATTTCATCCCAAAAGGCTTCCTTTGATAATAGCACATAGAAAAAGTTCAGGCTAGATATGATATCTGATAATACAACATAGTCGTCTTCATCTTCATAATGTTTTACAAAGTCAAGATAGTCTCTAAATGATACTTGGTTTGACATGCATAGAGCAAAGAGATCATGGTGGATGCTCCATCGGTCCACATTTGATATCTCTTTTTCTTCTACTTTCTTTCCAAGTGCATCAAGTGCATTTTGGTCGTATTTTACTCGATAAAATCCCTTTTGGCCCTCATTTACCTTGAACCAATCTGCCTGGTATGGTATTGTAATTGGTCCTTTCATAAGCTTGGTTACCGTCTTGTTTCCAGTTCTCACCGAAGTGGAATTATCCAATTTCCTTTCTTTGCTGTTCCATTGTCTTCTAAGAGAAACCTGCTCTGAGATAATCTTAATTTTGAATCTTGCACTTTGGCCTCAATTACTGGATATCCAACTTGTCTTACCCATGTATTCATCATCTGTCTTACAGGTTGTCTTGATATGGAACCAAGAGAGTTCCAGAGATCTTCTGTTGTTGCATTTGCATATTCATGTTTTTTCAGATAACTGTGTAATCCTTTTCTAAAGTTATCATCTCCAATAAAATTCTCTAACATCATCAAGACACATCCTCCCTTGTTGTAGCTTATCTCGTCAAATATTTGACGTACATCTGATGGACTTTTCACTGGCACATCAATTGGGTGTGATGATTTTAGCGAGTCAAGACTCAAACCTCCAGTCATTTCTGAAATCAAGAATTGGTCCCAAAAGTCCCACTCTGGGTATAATGCATCAACTGCTTTTGTTGCCATGAATGTAGCAAAACTCTCGTTGAGCCATAGATCATTCCACCATTTCATGGTGACTAGATTGCCAAACCATTGGTGTGCAATCTCGTGTGCAATTACTTCTGCAATGTGTTGCTTTGTTTCAGTAGATGATGTCTTTGGGTCATAAAGCAATATGGTCTCTCTGAACGTGATTGCACCCCAGTTTTCCATCGCACCTGAAGCAAAGTCAGGTATTGCAATCATGTCAAGTTTGGGCAATGGATATGCAATCTTGAAATATTTTTCAAAGTATGTGAGAAATTGTCTTGTAAACTCTAGTGAAAGTTTTCCTTGTTGCTTCTTTCCTTGTGTGGTAATTACTCTGATTAGTGTCTTGCCTGACTTGCTTGAGATGTACTCAAACTCTCCAACTGCAAGATATAGAAGATATGTAGACATGATTGGAGTGGTGTCAAACTTGTATTGGACTTTTTTTCCAGTTGCTTTCTTTGACACTATGGGCATGTTTGAGATTGCAGTATGGTTCTTGTCAACTACTAGTGATACATCAAATGTTGCCTTGGCCTCTGGCTCGTCCCAACATGGAAATGCTCTTCGCGCATCGGCTGCCTCAAACTGGGTTGTTGCAAGGTATTTTTCTTTTCCTTTGTACTTGTACTTGCTCCTGTAAAATCCAACAAGCTTGTCATTTAGCTGTCCTAGGAAATCAATTGAAAGTGTTGCCTTGCCGGATATTTTTTGAGAAAATGTGATAACAAGTTCTTCTGCTTTCTCATCAAGTCTTGTCTTTGGTTTTATCTCTTTTCCATTCCATGATATTTTGCATCGTGTTATCTCAAGTTCTGCAGCATGAAGTGTATCTTATTTACAGGTCTTGGTATCTTGATTGATATTTTTTCTCTTCCTCTGAATGTAAATTTCTTAAAATCTGGCTCAAACTCTAGTTCATAATTTATTGGAGAGATACCTTTCACAAGATTTTTCTTCTAATATACACGTAATATACTTTCTAATGCAAAATGTAGACTAGCCAATGTACGAAATGTATGCCAAAAAATACGATGGCAACTGCCTTTACTGTCTTGCCAGCTGTCATTGCTATCGAATATTTTACAATGTTGTATCGTTTGGTTCCGGCAATTATTGATATAACATCTCCAAGTATGGGAAGCCACGGTGAAAAGAAAATTATTGTAAACCAGCCGTATCTTGTCATGATATTGATGCTTTTTTGCTCATGTTTTTTGTCTGGAATCTTTCTGATTCTTTTTAGCAATCTACCATTATACCCTAGATAATATGCAATATACCCGCCAACAATAGAGCCTACAGTCAATACCAAAAATACATCAAGTGGGTTTATTCCTCCAATCAACAAAGCCGAAATGGTAAGCTCTGTTGGAATTGGAATAAAACTTGAAAACATGCCGTTGAAAAAAAGCCCTAGTAAACCATATTTTATGAATAGTGTATCATGCAATACAGCATTTAGTATATCTCCTAGCATCGCCTCAATTCCATTCTAGCTCATTTTAAATGAATTGCCATATTTTACATCGTGATCATAAATTGCGTTACCTATTTTTTTGAGAAGTTTTGCTTTTGATTTTTGCGCTTTCTTGTCGTGGCTGTAATCTTTTTTTTCTATCAAATCATGGAGGCGCTCAAGTTCTGTTCTTGATAGTGCATTGACTCCTCTTGTAAATACAATATCTAAAAGTTGTAATCTTTCAAGGTCTTCACTGGTGTCTTCTGGCACACTGCTCGTATCTCTATCTTTAATATTTGTCTTGCACAAAAAAAGGTCAAGTGTTATACAAAGTATCGGTATCATTTCACAAAGACTATGTAAAGGTACAAGGGGATACCATAGAAATAGGCATCATGGAAAAACCTGTAAACGGCAAAGCAAATCTCGAAATAATAAAACAGATTGCAAAACACTTTGGAATATCAAAGTCATGCGTACGTATAGTTGCAGGAGCAAAGTCAAAAGACAAGATAGTTGAGGTTGTACAATAATTCTCCAAACCCTAAAAAACAAGTCAAACTCAAATCATTTTGTGATCAAGTCAGTCATTGTGATGATTTTTGCTGTTCTAGTAGTATCCTGCATGATACCTCATGGATATTCACAGATTGCCAAATCAAATGCTACGCTTGAAAATGGTGTATGGCACACAACAGTTGGAAAACAAGTGCAGGTGACAACCGATGTTGCAAACGGACAGGACAGGGCACAGCCATTTGCATACATTGTACAAATCGAAAACCAAGATGGAGTTGTGTACTCTTTATCCTGGATTACAGGAACACTTGATGCAGGCCAATCCCTTAGTCCATCTCAGTCATGGACTCCTACTGCTCCAGGTGTGTACACTGCACAGATATTTGTATGGGCAAGCGTGGGAAATCCCGATGCATTGTCTCCTCCACTTACGATGAAGATAATGGTAGATTAGCATCAGTTATAATTTAGAAATTTAAAGTATAACATGTGGATATCAAAAGGAGAATTCCAATCTATCTTGTTATTGCACTAGCCTTTGCCTTTACCATTTACTTTTTTGCCTCCCCTTTCATGTATGGCTCCAATCAAGGTAATGCTATACCTCCANCACTAGCCTTTGCCTTTACCATTTACTTTTTTGCCTCCCCGTTCATGTATGGCACCGATCAAGGTGGTGCGATACCTCCGCTTAACCAAAGTCCTGATTCAATTTCAACACTGTCAAATGACATTGATGCTTGTGTGTCTGCACCAACTTCAGACTGTGATCAGGAAATGTTGCAGATAAAAAATTATTGTAATAACAATAAGGGCCAAAATATCTCTGTGTGCTCTGACGTGAGGGTGCAAGAGTATATTGACAGCAGGGGACTAGAACGCCCTGTAATAAACACTGGATGATTTTTTCTTTATTTTTGAGCTTCTTGCATGAATCTTTCCATGTTCTGCTTTACAAGAGGAATTATCTTCTTTGTTATGATTTGATGAAAGTCGTCTGCATCAGGATCAAATGATAACAACAACACATGAGCAAGTCTTCTGTTTTCATCAGCAATTGGTATTGTTGCCCTGATGATCTTTGCATAGTGTGAACTTGCGTAAGAAATCTTTCCAAGCAGGTATTCCCATCTGAGCCTGGTATATTGTCTTGTTGCGGCAGTTATTGCATATTGGGCCCTCTCTTCTGGCTTCATGATTGGGGCAAGGCCTGATCTCTCAGATACGCCCTCTAATGTTCCATCCCCGTCTGCAATTCCTGCAAATCTAATTTTCTTGTCTAGTGCCACTACGCTTTTACAAAAGTCCTCAAAAAATGCCATTCAATATTGAATATCTGTTAAGGTATATTTGCTTTCTGGGAAATTTCCCTTCACATATTGTCTTGTTTTATGCTAGCAGGTTTTGCCTTTTGAAATATAAAATTACATAACAACATAAAACCAATCCATATTCCAAGCATCAGTATTGGTGTATACTGACCTATGCACTGGCTGCAGACAAACCTGTTTACAAGAAATACAATTACACCCCCCACAAGTGCACCTGTTGTATAATCTAAAAACCTCCACCAGAAATATTTCATTTGTTATCACATGGTATGTCCAAAATATAAGATTGATTTAACATTCTAGGAAAAATGTCGTCTAATGTTGTCAACTTCGATCTTTATCCATTCGCAAAAGATTTCCCAAATGGCATCTGGCGTGGAATCGTATTGAAAGAAAGTAAACATTACTGCTGTAGCGGTATCCTGTAAAGAAATTATTCTCATGTATGCTGGTGTCATGTTGTCTTCGGTAGGTCCTGCATAGATGTCAATCAGACCTGCTTTCTTGTCTACATCCAGTCTGATGAATACCTCTCCAATTGGAGTCAATGCCTTGTATTTGTAGTCTGATGAATACCTCTCCAATTGGAGTTAGTGCCTTGTACTTATTATCTACCGATGTGAGTTTGCTGACAAACTTTGTAGCCCACTTTGGAATGTTTTCAATATTTGATAAAAACTCAAAAACGCTGTCTCTTGGTACGTTGACTACACAAGTCTCAGTTACAGAGTTCAATATTTTGTGTCAAAATATCGATTAATTAAATGGTATTCTGAGAATGACAAAAGAATGACTCATAAATCCATGACTTGATTTATTGCAATATAATGTCTCTAAAACCAAAGAGCGCTGAAGAATCCCGTGCAGAGATGACTGTGAGAATGTTTCCATCTGACGCAAACCCTGCAGGCAATGTCTTTGGTGGTGAAATACTTAGGCAGATTGACTTGATAGCAGGCCTTGTAGCCCAGAGACACTGCAAACAAAATGCAGTAACTGCATCAATTGACCGAGTCAATTTCNTGACTTGATAGCAGGCCTTGTAGCCCAGAGACACTGCAAGAAAAATGCAGTAACTGCATCAATAGATCGAGTCAATTTTCTAAAACCTGTGATGGTTGGAAATGCACTCATACTAAATGCCAGGCTCAACTATGTTTCACGTTCTTCAATGGAAATTGAGATTAGAGTTGAAGCAGAGAACTTGTTTACTGGAACAAGAACCCTCACAAACACTGCCTATGTTACCTCTGTTGCATTGGATGATACTGGCAAGCCTACTGATGTGCCTCCACTCTTGATTGTCACAGAAGATGACAAGAAAAGATTTGCAGAAGGAGAACAGAGGATGCTGCAAAGAAAAAGGGAACGCAAGCAAAACTAGAGTTTTTCATCTATATCTTACAGTTTTGAAATAAAAATCAGAGAGTGTGACTGGATGTCTGTTTCTCTCTGAGAAAATTATTGCATATCTGTCTTGCAAGAAAAAACAGCACACAAATTATTTTCAAAATTTAATTCTTGATATTGCATATATTATTCACTAAATATTGTAGCTGAGTTTTCATAAATGGAGCTTAGTTGACAAGATGTATGTGGTTTTGATCTCTGAATGTATTGATAGAAATGACTTTATCTTATGGTATCAGGCAACCCTGTATTAATCAAAAAATAAAACTTGGACTAGTATATTGCCTTGTAGCACTTGTCAGTGCATTAACGTCTTTTGTGGTCATTCCACCTGTTGGAGCTGAACCCCTGTCACCTCCAGTAGAGGCACAAATTACTGTAAAAATTGACAAGGATCTGTATAACCGAGGTGATTTTATGATTATGTCAGGCGAAGTCAAAAGCGTTGTAGCTAACTTACCGCTAGCAATTCAAGTTCTTGATCCTGATAACAACTTGGTTCATGTAGAACAGATACTTGTAGCATCAGATGGAAAATTTTCACNGTTCTTGATCCTGATAACAATCTAGTTCATGTGGAACAGATACTTGTGGCATCAGATGGGAGATTTTCACTACCTATCAAAGTTGAGGGTCCGTTATGGCGGATGCCTGGTACCTATTCTATAATTGTACAATATGGATTCAAGCATGTTTCAGCAACAGTGCATTTCCAATTTGAACAGGAAAACATTCCAACATCAGGCGTGTTCAATGTAAAGGATCTTTCAAGCGGACAAAACTTTGACGTTAGCTATTCTATTACAGGAGGTCAGGTCAAAAACATAGTTGTTGACCCTCAAAATATCTCTCTTGTTGCCCAAATCGATACAAAGAGTTCTGGTATGTTACACCTACAAATTCCAAGATTATTGCTTGATGCAAAAAAATCAAGCAATTCTGATGAATCATTTCTTGTCTTTGTAGATGGTGATGAGATAACATCATTTCAGGAAGGAAACTCTGATTATGAGTATAGAATACTAGACATTCCTATCGTGAATGGTGATGTCAAGATAGAGATCATTGGAACCACAGTAATTCCGGAATTTGAAAATATATCCAGTCTGATAATGGTCTTGGCAGTTGGACTGGTAACTACAATTACAGTACTATCAAAAACAAGAACTAGTACCAAGTCTCTGAATTTTTGATTTAAAATTATATTTCAAAACTAGTGTTTTGCATGATCTTCTATAGTGTATAGAGCTGCACTTTTTGCAGCCATCTCAGCGATTTTTTTATTTTGAGAGCTTCCAATTATTATTACGTCATTTTGCTCAGGTGACAATTCCTTCATGATGAGAGAATGTATCTTTTGGTCATTTCGCATCAAGTCCTCTCCAGTTCCTGGCAAGACAAGCCTCTCATTTTTGCAGATCAAAGTTGTTGCGCCAACCGCGCCTGCCTTTATTGCAGCATCGCGCTGCTCAATTCCACTCTTGATGTTGTATGCCATGTCTTTTAGTAATACGGCATGATTGAATTTTCCCAAAGCTACTGAACACTTGGCAATGTCCATTTCTCTTGGAACTGAGGCATGCAGTTTTGTGTAAAGGGTATCGCCCTTATTTGTCAGCCACATGCCTGCATTAGAGTTTTCAACAAGACCATGCATCTTTAGGTGCTTTACAAGGGTCTTGATTGAGCCTTCTCCTAGTTCGAGTTCTTGCATAAGCGATGATCTACTTACCTTCTTTTTGTCTGACATCATCTGCATTGTCTTGAAGACATGGACCAGATCAAAACTTAGCATCCTGCTTGGTGCATGTCTTTGCGCTACCTTGGAAAGTAATTGTATCACTTGATGCATATTTCTGTAAGACTTGAGATTCCATTATTAGATTTTAGCATGACACCAAGTCGGATAAACCATCCAATTGTTTAAATAATCATCTGGTGAGACGAAATTAGAAATGGTTAACACATCACAGATCACAAAGACACAGCACGCAGTTCCTATAATTGCCGCAGCAGTTCTGCTTGCAATATTTGGAATGGGATACTTTGTAGTGGGCTTTGACCAGGGACAAATATTTAGTATGTTTGAAGGACAATCTGCATATGCCCAGATGAATGGTGTTGGATACTTGCATGAATATACTCACGATATGAGACATGCATCTGGTTTTCCATGCCACTAGCAGTTTTTTAGTGAAATCTTTTATTTTTCTTGGGGTTTAACCTGTGGTTTTTGGTTATCTAAGATATGACATATTTTTAATTTACAGAAAATGAGTTGTTGATAAGTTATTGTGTTTATGGAAAGCAGTCAAATGTGCCTGGCGGAGGATTTTTTATCCTATTCTGAAAGTCTAGTGCATCATATTTCTTGTCTATTGAATATGGGATAAATCCAAAAATTGGCGCACTCACAGTGGTTGTTATGGTTGCCNTGCCACTAGCGGTTTTTTAGTGAAATTTTTTATTTTTCTTTGGGGCTTAACATGTGGTTTTTTGGTATTGGTACAACCTGAGTTTAGGGATGTCTTGGATATGGTATGTTTTTAATTTACAGAAAATGAGTTGTTGATAAGTTATTGTGTTTATGGAAAGCAGTCAAATGTGCCTGGCGGTGGATTTTTTATCCTCTTCTGAAAGTCTAATGCGTCATATTTCTGGTCCACTGAATATGGGATAAATCCAAAGATTGGAGCCTTTACGGTAGTGATTATAGTTGCTTTGGTTGGATCAAACGTGGCATTTGTCTGTCCAATTTTATTTACTGCTTGTTTGTTTATTGCAAATATGCCATCTAGTGTGGCAGCTGATTTTGGAGATAATGTAGAACCTCCGACTGTTGCCTTTTCTATGATATCTGAATTATAGTATGCGTCTATCTCATATGTGGTAAATGTAGCAGGAAAATATGATGGGTTACATGCATCTGTCTGTATGGTAAGCTCCGTATCTGAGATTGCTACCTGTTGGCCATGATGTGGACGAAATTGTAAATTGTTTACTGCATATACGTCTAGTCCAACATATGCAACGATTATGATTGCGACAATAATTCCTATTGAAGCATATTTTTTACTCAAAGATTTTTTTGCAGGCTCGGAAATTTCAGGACTTGTAGGTGATGGTATGTCTGATACGTTCTCTGTCACGTCCTGTGTTGTATCACTTGAGACTTGATTGGGTTGGGCCTGGGTGAGATTTTCTATGTATTGATGATCTTCAAATGATNGCGTTGTATCACTTGAGACTTGATTGGGTTGGGCCTGGGTCAGACCTTCTATGTATTGATGATCCTCAAATGACACTGGCTCTGAATTTTTTATTGCAGTCAGAATGTTTTGTAATCTTGCAGCATCGCCTTTTCCAGATTTTATCATTTCTTCAATTATGCTGGCAAGATCTTCTGACATTCTTTGAAAGCAAACTTGTTCTTAATTTAAAGCAAGTGGGCAGAGTCTTGTGTTCTTGATGCCTTGTGGTAAAAAGTTCTAGACGTTTTTTATAGAACGTAAAATTAGCTAGACCTACTGCAAAATCACCCTAGTATTGTTTGCAAATAACTAATTAGTCAAACTCGACCTATTATACCCACATTGCAAGATGAGATGTTTGAGAAATGTACACTAAAAGTCTGTCCTAGGGGACCTCTTGTAACTGATAACAATACTGGCGAAATTCTTTGTGCAAGCTGCGGCCTGGTCTTGATAGAAAAGATAGATAACATTGGACCCGAGTCACGTTCCTTTGATGTTGAGCAGTTCAACGACAAAAGCAGAACTGGAGCCAAATCAAGTCTTGCAGTACACGACATGGGTCTTGCAACCTCAATAGGGCTACAAGACAAGGATGCTGCAGGTCACTCGCTTTCTGGGTACATGAAAAACACATTCAACAGACTACGAATCTGGGATAACAGGAGCAAGTCAAAAGGAAATGATTCTAACCTAAGACAGGCATTCACACTTCTTGATACTATCAAATCACAACTCTCACTTCCTGATAATGTAGTAGAGGAGACTGCATACATTTACAGAAAGGCAGTTGCCATGAAATTGACAAGAGGTAGAGGGATCTCTTCGATACTTTATGCTGCACTATATGCCGCATGCAGAAAAACTAGCACTCCTAGGACTCTGCGTGACATTGCAAAAGCTGGAAATNAGAGACTGCATACATTTACAGAAAAGCAGTTGCCATGAAATTAACCAGAGGCAGAGGAATCGCTTCAATACTTTATGCTGCATTATATGCAGCATGCCGAAAAACTAGTACTCCTAGGACTCTTCGTGACATTGCAAAAGCTGGAAACGTAAGAAAAGGTGATCTTGCCACTGCATACAGGACAATGGTCAAGAGCCTTGACCTTAGACTAGATCCATTTGATCCTGTAGAGTTTGTAACCAAAGTTTGTAGCATTATCAAAGTAAGCGAAATCACAAGACGACATGCACTTGATCTGCTGCTACGTGCAGAGGATAAGGGATTTTCAACAGGAAAAAACCCAATGTCACTAGTTGCAGCTGCAGTTTACTTGGCAACGTGTCTGAGCAATGAAAAAAAGACACAGATAGAGATTGCAAAGGCTTGTGGTGTAAGTAACGTATCGGTGAGAAACTTGGCTAGGCAGTTTCGAGAAAAACTTGGTTTTGAACAAAAAAGTTAGGAGAGACTAGTATCTTATTTTTATCTCTTGGGCAATCTCTATGAATTTCTGTATCTCTTGATGAAACTTGATCCCTTTCTCGGTGATGACAAAGCTGCGACTCTTCTTGTCTGCCCTTGATTCCATCAATCCAAACTCTATCAATTTCTGACACTTTTCCATTGCTGTGTAATGTGATAGGTTGGCTCTGCGTGCAATCGAAGATATTATTGCTCCTTGCATGCCGCAATCCATTGTAATCTGTAATACTTCTGAGACCACGCCAAGCTCTGATCTGTATTGTTGCTTTGTACTTAGTGCCATTAGATAGCTTGCTCCTGTATTTGGTTTTGTGAAATTTTCATTATTTTGTATTGGAACAAGGTCTATATATTCATTAGCTTCCTAATGATTTGAAGACAAATGAAAAAATTTGATTATGAAAACAGTATTGGTTTTGTGATATATTCTGCATCAAAGATGATGCAAAAAGCATTTGATCTTGAACTACGAAATAAAACCGGGATAAACTTGGTCCAGTCAAAGGTCATATTTGCACTAAACATGCAGTCTGGTCCTACACAAAGAGAACTTGCAGACAAGATTGGAGTTGAGAGTCCTACACTTGTGCCAATAATTGATAAAATGGAACAAGATGGATACGTGAAAAGAAAACATGATTCCAAAGACCGGAGAATAAAGAGGATCTATGCTACTGCCAAGGCTGACTCACTGTGGGATTCAATGATGGAATGTGCCGCACAAATTAGAAAAACATCTACTNACCGGAGAATAAAGAGGATCTATGCTACTGCCAAGGCTGATTCCATGTGGGATTCTATGATGGAGTGTGCTGCACAAATTAGAAAAACAGCTATCCAGGATCTTTCAGAGCATGAGATCAAGTCTGCATTGGGCATTGTAAAAAAAATGACTGAAAACCTGGCTGTCTATCTTGGAGATTCTGTAATTGACGAAAAGGAAAAAGACTGAAAAAATCTGATTCTGTGTCAGTGATCAACCCATATTTACCAGTGATGTTATCATAATGGCATGGCAATACTCAAGGCAATTGGACGAGCACTGGTACTAGTCATAAGTGGGATTGCCATAGTAGTTGTTGGAGGATTCATGATGGGCGCAGTTGCCAAATTGTACCTTCCAGGACGCAAAAAAGACAGACAAGAGCCACCTGAAAAATTTTATGAGCGCAAAAAAACAGATTAATATAAAACCCAGAAATTTTTGAATACTGTTGACACAAACAAATACGGATTCGCAACTTTCCAAGTTACAATCAATAAAATATTTTACTCCTGCAAGGTCTGTTGCAGAAGCAAACTCTTTGCTTCCAAAGGTATCAGATTTGGTGGAAAAATATGCCAAGGCGTTGATACCGTGGAAGAAAGACAATGATACACTGCAACATGCAGCAGACTCGCTTTGGGACTTGGCACGAGTTGAAGCATTAAACTCTAACAAATCCAACACTTGGGACTCTGCATGGAACACTGCATGGAAGGAGGCAAGCAGTGCAGCTCGCAATAACTATGGATGGTATGGAAGCGAATTTGTTTCAGGCGAGACAGCACGGGATGCAGCGCGAGATGCAGCCAAGTATGCTGCAAGATATGTCGTGTTTGAATCTGTCAAGGAAAAGTTTGGCGGAACCAATCCATTTGAGTATGTCNGGAAGCAAGCAGCGCTGCTCGCAATAATTATGGATGGTATGGAAGTGAATTTATTTCAGGAGAGACAGCACGAGATGCAGCACGTGATGCAGCCAAGTATGCCGCAAGATATGCCGCGTTTGAATCTGTCAAGGAGAAGCTTGGCAGCACCAATCCATTTGAGCATGTCATTGAATTGTATTCCATGGGACTAAAACCAACATACTTTAGAAAAATCGACGAGCAGGAAAAGTTCATTGTAGATTTCCCATTGATTGCAGATGCCAAAAATGTAATTGGATGCTATCTGCATGGTGACAAGGAGATATCATTTACACATCAGTGGATTGATTATTGCACACACCTAAAACCCGTAGGCAATACTGAATCAAAAAGATCATTCACGTAAAGATGCGCATCTTTTAAGTATCAGAATTTTTTATAAAATAACATGTGCGAAATGATTGATGAAATTGAAATCGAACATTTGAGAATGGCACTGGCAAGAGCAAGAAAAGAGACAGAGCCTGTACAAGAAAAACAGATTGACGCAGTTGCCTAGTAACTCCACTCGTTAGAAATGCCATTCCAAAGGGAACGATATGGTTTGGCATCTTTTGAAATCTCTTCACGTATCCTATGTTCTATTGAAAAATACATGTTCTCAAGTGCGTCAACTCCACCGTCTGAAAATAGTTCTTGGCCTATCTCTTTGATTCTATCTTCCTTGGTACCATAATCTGAAGCATCTGGATTTTGAATACAGTAAGTTAAGAGATCGTACAATTCCTCTTCAAGGTATGCATCCAATTCAATCTTGAAACTGTATTTACAGTATAAAAGTTCTTGACTGTATTGACCGAGTTTCTTCTTGGGTATCTTTTTTGTTTTCCTGCCGATCAGGGTTTTTAAAATTTACCATTATGTACCCAAGATTCCAAAGGTATAACAAGACATACCTCCCAAGTATACTCATAGCCCAAAATTCTGTTCAACTAAAAATATTGGAAGCGTATACCAGAGACGTAGGCCGAGGTGTAACACGCATTGATTACGAGTCCATGGATGCACTTGGGGCATCAACTGGTGATATCTTAGAAATTACAGGCAAGAGACGGATCTGTAGCACGATGTCTTCCACTATACCCATCCGATGAAGGGAAGGGAATTATCAGAGTAGATGGACTTGGCAGAAATAACACTGGTGTAGGAATTGGAGATACTGTTACTGTGCGAAAGATAAAGACTGTACCTGCAGAAAAAGTCATAGTTGCACCACTTGATTCCATACCGCCAATTGATGAAAGATATCTTACAGATTCTCTAGAAAATATTCCACTTGTAAAAGGTGACAATATCATGGTGCCATACTTTGGTGGCAGGTTAACATTTCAGGTAATCGGAATAACTCCTGCATCTGATGCAGTTCTTGTGACGCCAAAGACAGAGTTTCACATTGCTGAAAAAGGTGAAAGCTTGCGAGGAGTACCTCAAGTGTCATACGAAGACATTGGAGGAATGTCTGATGAAATCCGTAAAGTAAGAGAGATGATAGAACTGCCAATGAGACATCCTGAAATATTTGAAAAATTAGGAGTTGAAGCTCCAAAAGGTGTGCTACTGTATGGTGTACCTGGAACAGGAAAGACACTATTAGCAAAAGCAGTTGCAAATGAAACTAATGCTCATTTTATCAGCATATCAGGTCCTGAAATAATGAGCAAGTTTTATGGTGAAAGTGAAGCTCGACTACGTGAAATATTCAAGGAGGCAAAAGAAAAGGCACCTTCAATTATTTTCGTTGATGAAATTGATTCGATTGCACCAAAAAGAGAAGAGGTGACTGGTGAAGTAGAGCGAAGAGTTGTTTCACAAATGTTATCATTAATGGACGGTCTTGAAGGACGAGGAAAAGTAATTGTTATTGCAGCAACCAACAGACCAAATGCACTAGACCCAGCTTTGAGAAGACCTGGTAGATTTGATAGAGAAATTGAGATAAAAGTTCCAGACAAGAAAGGCAGACNCACAAATGTTGTCATTAATGGATGGCCTTGAAGGACGAGGAAAGGTAATTGTTATTGCGGCAACCAATAGACCAAATGCACTAGACCCAGCTCTGAGAAGACCTGGTAGGTTTGACAGAGAAATTGAGATCAAGGTACCAGACAAGAAAGGCAGATTAGAGATTTTGTTAATTCACACAAGAAACATGCCACTAAGTGAAGATATCAACTTGGAAAAAATTTCAGGCTCTAGCCATGGATATGTGGGGGCTGATCTAGAATATCTTTGCAAGGAAGCCGCAATGAAATGTTTGCGAAGACTATTGCCAGAGATTAACTTGTCTGATGAAAAAATTCCTCCGGAGACACTTGACAAACTAATTGTAAATGCTGAAGATTATCAACTTGCATTCCGAGATGTAACTCCTGCCGGAATGCGTGAGGTATACATTGAGACACCTGACATCCAGTGGACCGAGATAGGCGGGCTAGAAAATGTGAAACGCGAACTCCAGGAGGCAGTGGAATGGCCAATGAAATACCCTGGCCTTTACTCACAACTAGGGTACAGGATGCCACGCGGCATTTTGTTGCATGGACCAAGCGGAACTGGAAAGACGCTTCTAGCCAAGGCAGTTGCAACTGANCATTTCTGTAAAAGGTCCTGAATTATTGTCAAAATGGATAGGTGAATCAGAACGAGGAATCAGGGAGATATTTCGAAGAGCAAGACAGTCATCACCATGTGTAATATTTTTCGATGAAATTGATTCCATTGCACCAGTTAGAGGAATGGGAGAGAGTGCAACAACTGAAAAAGTTGTCAGCCAACTACTAACAGAAATGGATGGAATAACATCACTAAATGGTGTAGTGGTAATTGCTGCCACAAACAGAGCAGACATGATTGACTCGGCATTGCTTCGACCTGGAAGATTTGATAAGATCATTGTAGTCCCGATACCAGACAAGGAAGGAAGATTGAAGATATTAGAAATCAGCTCCAAAAACATTCCAATTGAAAAAGAGATGGGAACTCCAAATGGACTAAACCCAGACTATGTTGACTTGGCAAAGATTGCAGAAATGACAGACGGGATGAGCGGAGCAGATGTTGCTGCAATTGCAAACACTGCCGCATCAATCGTTTTGCATAACTTTGTTGACAAGTATCCAGATCCAAAAGAGGCAGAAAAACAAGTCGATGTTGCAAAAGTAAAGATGAGAGACTTTGAGGAAGCAGTAAAGAAAGTCAAGATCCAAAAGGAACTAAAGGTTGGACAAAAGGTAGCTATATCTCACTTTAGATAAATCTAGGCTAATCTAATTTTGATTTCTTGTCGGGAACTTGAATGTCTAAAAGTTCGCGCAGNATGTTGCTGCAATTGCAAACACTGCTGCATCAATAGTACTACATAATTTCGTTGACAAGTATCCCGATCCAAAAGAGGCAGAAAAACAAGTCGATGTTGCAAAAGTAAAGATGAGAGACTTTGAGGAAGCAGTAAAGAAAGTCAAGATCCAAAAGGAACTAAAGGTTGGACAAAAGGTAGCTATATCTCACTTTAGATAAATCTAATCTTAATCTAATTTTGATTTTTTATCAGGAACTTGGATGTCTAACAATTCGCGCAATCCCTTGTACCTGTTTCGTATGGTTACTTCGGTTACCCCTGCTGCAACTGCAATTACTTTTTGAGTCGTATTGTCTCCATGTATGACACAGGACAGATACAATGCCGCAGCCGCAAGTCCCATTGGATCTTTTCCTGCCGAGATCTCTTTCTCGTTTGCTTGTTCTAAAATCTTGAGTGCCTCGCGTTTTACTTTTTCACTAAGGCCTGATTCGCTTGCAATTCTTGACATGCATTTTATCGGGTCAAGTACCGGCATTGTCATGTCAAGCTCTTGTAATAACAATCTGTAGCATCTTGAAACATCCTTCTTTTTTACGTTGATCCTTCTTGCAACTTCGTTTAGTGTTCTGGGGGTACCGGTCTCTCTGCATGAAAGATACAGCGCAGCAGCAATCAATCCTGGAATTGACCTACCTTTTGCCAGTCCCTTCTCTAGTNTGATCCTCCTTGCAACTTCGTTTAGTGTTCTGGGAGTGCCTGTCTCTCTGCATGAAAGATACAATGCAGCGGCAATCAGTCCTGGAATTGATCTGCCTTTTGCAAGTCCCTTCTCTAACGCTTTTCTGTAAACATATGCAGTCTTTTCAACCACTGCATCTGATAGTGCAAGTTTGTCCTTTAATCTGCTAAGCTCACTGAATGCTTGTCTGCAGTTTCTCTCCGTTGCCTCGTGAACTTGACTCCGANATCTGCTAAGCTCACTGAATGCTTGTCTGCAGTTTCTCTCAGTTGCCTCATGAACTTGACTTCGGTTGTCCCATGTTCTAAGTCGAGTAATTGTATTTTTCATTGATGCTGACAATGGTTTTCCAGTCGAGTCCTTGTTTGCCTGTCCAATAACTGTGGCAAGTCCCATGTCGTGCATAGCAAGAGACGTTGGAACGCCAGTTCTTGCCCTGTCTTCGAATTGTTCTTTTGAAAATGACTGCCTCTCAGGACCCAAGTCATTTACAATTTCATTTATCACAAATCCGCATCCACCGCAAAATCGTTCTCCCGTAGTGCCATCTGTTAACATCTTGGCCTTTCCACATCTTGCACACCGTGTATTCAATGCCGCGCTCTGTATTACCATAAGTTACACCCATATCCATATGCTATTCAATAATAACCCAGCTGTTCTTTTCAGATGTAATTTACAACTGGTGTTCTGGATTTGTCTGGGAATGCAAAAACTCTGATGGTACAAGCCATGTTTCTTGATAGTCCAAATTTTTATCAACAAAAAGTATTCCTAGTCTGTATTTTTTTGCCATGTCTGAAATAAAGTCTGATAGTGCACCTCTTTGCAAAATGTATGGCAACTCCAAAATATCTGTAGCAAGCAATACTCTAGTACTTGGCATCTCTTTTTTGACATCAAAAATCTCTCTTTGAATGTCTTGAATGGATTTTCTTGTAAGTTCTGGCTGGACCAATACGACTATGGTTCTTTTTTCTTTTCTTGCAACAAGGTCAAACCTGTACTGGGGATCAAAGTCCGAGTGTGCTGCGTCATACTTTACATGCCACTGCATGTCTTTGAGGTAGTCTGAGACAATATCTTGGATCATGCCCAATTCCAGTGGATCTCGGGTCATCTCTATTTTTTCGCGTGCCTTGATGAGTGCACTAAAATAATTATCTACTAACTGCTTGGAGTATTTTGTCATTTTATCTTTCATGAAAATTGAATTGAGGAGTATCTTGTTTTCTTGATATGTGCTAAACGGATCTTCTCTTTCTTTCATTAAGACTTGCTAGNTATTTTGCCATTTTATCTTTCATGAAAATCGAATTGAGGAGCACCTTGTTTTCTTGATATGTACTAAACGGATCTTCCTTTTCTTTCATTAACTATTCCCAGAATGCCTGGTAAATAATCGCTTACCAAGAATTCTACTACCTGTACTAGGGAAATGTATCATGATAGAGACAAGTATTAATCATAAAACACTAAAGGATTAGTGTGGATTTTGTCCAAAAGGCTGAGCCTGATGTCTCAAAACCTCTCTTGATTGCAGCAATGCAAGACATGGGAGACGTTGGAAGCATCGTTATTGATTTTATCAATTCAAATCTAAACACTACGGTATTTCGAGAAGTGCAGCCATCATATCCTGCATATGTCATTGATAATGGAGGATACATTGACATCCCAGAAGAAAAATGGGACTATCGATATTCAAAAGATATCATTGTATTTGGAGGAGGCTCTGGGCAGCCATCTTCTACCGAAGAGCTAAACGTATTGTGTCAAGATGTCATTGATGTAGCAAAAAAATATTCTGTACGGTTCATTTACACACTTGGTGGGTTTCACACAAAAACCCCAATTGAGGGAGAGCCAAAGACGTTTGTTACCACAACATCAAAAGAGCTCACAGAACAGGTGCGAAAACTTGGAATCTTGACTACTCCTGAGGCCTCTATAATCACTGGGTTTAATGGATTGATACTTGGGTTTGCAAAAATGAATGGAATCCAGGGGATTGGATTGTATGCAGAGCTGAACCAGCCCAAGCTTCCACAGTACAGGTCTTCAAAAAGTATCATCAAGACACTTGAAAAAATGACATACCGCAAGTTTGGTGACACGTCAGAGTTTGACTCCATGGCAAAAGATGTAGAATCGCACAGCCACAGCAAGCGGTTTGATCCTGATCAGAGTTATTCTGCGTAATAAAATAAGAAAAGATTTTCCAATGCACTGTATGTTACAGGTGGATTGGTCTGAGTCTTGTAACTGTCACTATTGCTACAATGGATATTGCTAAAACTATGGCAGCTACTGGTCCAAACTCTGGCACTATTGTTGTTCCAACGATGGAAATTTTTTCAGCAAGTGGAGTGATTGGTATTGATACCAGTGTATCTCCTGACTCTTGTGTTGTGTTGTAGTTTGTTATTATCTGACCGTCCTCGAAAACTCCGATAAATGGACCGCTAATCAATCCTGTCGGTAGTTTTAGAACAAGCGTACTGTTTGTGTCAGCCTTGCCTACAAGAACAAAATCAACTGACTTGTCCTTTACACTAACTGATGAGCTTACGATATCCTTGATAGAAGAATACTGCACATCAAATGTTGTAGCTCCGTCCCCTGCATCTTTTCCAACATTTGAGATTGTCTTGTACTCTTGTGCAAAGGAGGATGTTGCCATTGGTGCAAGCAAAATTATGATTGCTGCAACGATTGCTATCTTGAGCATATGAGTGAAATTTGCCATCTGGTTAGTTAACGGATTTGGCTAATTATTTTAACGAAACCGAGAATTTCTTTGAAGCTTCAAGCAGGCCCTTGATATCTGATTCAGAGTGTACGTAGGAGACTGCACCAAGTTTTCCTGGGAGGAAAAATATTCCATGTTTTGCAATAAGCTCAAAGTGGTACCTTTTGAGCGNCAAAATTATGATTGCTGCAACGATTGCTATCTTGAGCATAAGTGAAATTTGCTATCTGGCTAGTTAACAGGTTTGGCTAATTATTTTAACGAAACCGAGAATTTCTTTGAAGCTTCAAGCAGGCCCTTGATGTCTGTTTCTGAATGTACATAGGAGATTGCACCAAGTTTTCCTGGGAGGAAAAATATCCCATGTTTTGCAATAAGCTCAAAGTGATACCTCTTGAGTATCTCGGTGTCACATCTTGATGCCTCTTCTGCATTTGTGACCTGTGTTACTCCGTTTGCCAAAAAGTGTGGCATGAAAAGAGACCCCATGCCAGTGACTGTTACGTTACCCTGAAATATCTTTGAAAGTCCCTTTCTTGCATCCTCTCCTAGTTTTCCAATCTTTTTGTATACTGGACCAGAGTTTTTCTTTAAAAATTTCAACATTGCTCTGCCTGATGTCATTGTCATGGGATTTGCAGAAAACGTACCGCCGCCAATATATGATCTGTCTAATCTCTTGTTTGAGTTTGTATCTGTGATCTTCATTATCTCTTCTTTTCCACAGATTACTCCTATTGGAAATCCTCCACCAACAATTTTTCCTAGTGTCACAATGTCCGGGTCAAGACCCATTGTATTGTAAAGGCATCCAAACCTGAATCTAAATCCTGTGACAATTTCGTCCAAGATAAAGAGTGCATTATTTTTGTGTACAAACTCTTGTATCCCTGTCAGGTATTGTTTTGTTGCAGGTATGCAGCCTGCCCCTCCAAGCACTGGCTCTATTATTATTCCAGCAAGGTTATTTTTTACAGATTCTAAAATTGAAATCGACTTTTCTAAATCATTGTACGGGACTGAAACTATGTGGGATTCATCTGTCAGTCCTGCACTCTCTGATTGATCAAATGGATAATTGACTGACTTGAGCAGATCAGTGGTATATCCATGCCAGCCACCGTCAATTTTTGCAATTATTTTTTTTCCAGTCTTTGCTCTTGCAATTCTTGTTGCATACATAGTAGCTTCGGTTCCAGTGGAGACATAACGAATCTTTTCTGCAACTGGANCACTCTCTGATTGATCAAATGGGTAATTGACTGACTTGAGTAGATCAGTGGTGTATCCATGCCAGCCACCATCAATTTTTGCAATTATTTTTTTTCCAGTCTTTGCTCTTGCAATTCTTGTTGCATACATTGTGGCTTCAGTTCCAGTGGAAACATAACGAATTTTTTCTGCAACTGGAACTGCACTCTGTATCACCTCAGAGAATTCTATAGTATTCTCATTTACGGTCCCGTGCATCCAACAATTGCTTATCTGTTTTTTGACCTTTTCAGCAACCTTTGGGGCGGCATGGCCTAAAATCAGACTCCAGTGACCCATCCAATAATCGGTATACTTGTTGCCGTCTACATCTATGAGGCTCTTGCCTCTTGCAGCTTTTGTGACAAATGGATAAGGCTCGAAAAATCTTATGTTATGTGATACTCCGTTGATGTGGAGTTTTTTTGATCTATCAAAGATCTTGGCAGACTTTTTTGTGTGCTTTTTGTACAAATCTAAAGCAGAAGACAACCAAATGACGTACTAATCTGTTTAATATTAGTGATCGGAAAAAATTGTAAAAAAAGCAAGATTTGTGTATGGTTTATATTATTTCTATTTGATCCCATTTTTGCATACGTAACAGCAAGGCGGCGCTTGTGATGATGTTTGGTAGTGTACCAGTTTGTGATTCACAGGCCTCCAGTTACGCATACAACATGTGGGTTTGATCAAAAGATCTTATCCGAAGTTTGAAGAAAGTGTGTGCAATCCACCAATTTCCAATAAAAAATTACGTCTTACTTCGACGCGTACTGAAATATGTACGAACAAAACGAATCCGGTTGATCCTGCCGGACCTGACTGCTATCGGATTGGTACTAAGCCATGCGAGTCATTGTAGCAATACAAGGCGGACGGCTCAGTAACACGTAGTCAACCTAACTCGTGGACGTGGATAACCTCGGGAAACTGAGAATAAACCACGATAGATCATAGTGCCTGGAATGGCTTATGGTCCAAACAGTTTACTGCCATGGGATGGGACTGCGGCCTATCAGCTTGTTGGTGAGGTAATGGCCCACCAAGGCGATTACAGGTACGGGCTCTGAGAGGAGAAGCCCGGAGATGGGTACTGAGACACGGACCCAGGCCCTATGGGGCGCAGCAGGCGAGAAACCTTAGCAATGTGCGAAAGCACGACTGGGTCAGTCCGAGTGATTCCTGATAAAGGAGTCTTTTGCTTGTCCTAAAAGCACAGGTGAATAAGGGGTGGGCAAGTCTGGTGTCAGCCGCCGCGGTAATACCAGCACCTCGAGTGGTCAGGACGTTTATTGGGCCTAAAGCATCCGTAGCCGGCTTTGCAAGTCTTCGGTTAAATCCACCTGCTCAACAGATGGGCCGCTGGAGATACTACAAAGCTAGGGAGTGGGAGAGGCAGACGGTATTCAGTGGGTAGGGGTAAAATCCTCTGATCCATTGAGGACCACCAGTGGCGAAGGCGGTCTGCCAGAACACGTTCGACGGTGAGGGATGAAAGCTGGGGGAGCAAACCGGATTAGATACCCGGGTAGTCCCAGCTGTAAACGATGCAAACTCGGTGATGCATTGGCTTATGGCCAATGCAGTGCCGCAGGGAAGCCGTTAAGTTTGCCGCCTGGGAAGTACGGACGCAAGTCTGAAACTTAAAGGAATTGGCGGGGGAGCACCACAAGGGGTGAAGCCTGCGGTTCAATTGGAGTCAACGCCAGGAATCTTACCCGGGGAGACAGCAGAATGAAGGTCAAGCTGAAGACTTTACCAGACAAGCTGAGAGGAGGTGCATGGCCGTCGCCAGCTCGTGCCGTGAGGTGTCCTGTTAAGTCAGGTAACGAGCGAGATCCCTGCCCTTAGTTGCTGCAGTTACTCTCAGGAGTAGCTGGGCTAACTAAGGGGACCGCCACTGCTGAAGTGGAGGAAGGAGGGGGCCACGGCAGGTCAGTATGCCCCGAAACCCTGGGGCTACACGCGGGCTGCAATGATAGAGACAACGGGTTCCGAACTCGAAAGAGGGAGGCAATCCTTAAACTCTATCTCAGTTATGATTGAGGGCTGCAACTCGCCCTCATGAATATGGAATCCCTAGTAACCGCGCGTCATAACCGCGCAGTGAATACGTCCCTGCTCCTTGCACACACCGCCCGTCGCTTCATTGAAGTTGGGTTTGTGCGAGGTGACGCCTAATTGACGTCATCGAACACGAGTTTAGCAACAAGGGAGAAGTCGTAACAAGGTGACCGTAGGGGAACCTGCGGTCGGATCACCTCCTTAAACATAATTGGGTTGTGTGGGTTGCCCACACTTTCTTCAACAAAAAAAGATGCAACTAGACAAGAAATTGTTTAGTGAAGGACGTAGCTGGCACTCTTAACCAGGGGCTAGCGATGATCGTCGTGTATAGTCGTGTAATATTATGACTGAATATGCTGATGTGCCGACGCCAATAGAGGGATGGCTTGGCTTGAGAAGAGATGAAGGACGTGGCAAGCTGCGATAAGCTCAGGGTAGGTGCAGGCGACCTATGATCCTGAGATGTCCGAATAGGAATCCGATGCGTTAAGCATACTCAATTACAATGGTAGTTGAGATCGAACCGTGGGAAGTGAAGCATCTGAGTACCACGTGGAAAAGAAATCAACAGAGATTTCCCAAGTAGCGGCGAGCGAAAAGGAAATAGCCCAAACTGAATCTGCCATGGTAACATGGTAGAGATGTGGTGTTGTTATGGTATTACGATCCTCAAATCAGAGCTTAAGTGGCCTGGAAAGGCCTGGCAAAGAAGGTGATACCCCCGTGAGCGAAGGAAGAGAGGATCTTACTATGACTCGAGTAGTTGTCCTTGGTAGTGGGCAATGAATATAGGTGAAAGTAGCATCTAAGGCTAAATATTTCTCAAGACCGATAGCGGAGTAGTACCGCGAGGGAAAGCTGAAAAGTACCCCGGAAGGGGGGTGAAAAGTGCCTGAAATCTATTGGTTACAGACGTGCATGGCATGAAAGGGGTTTTTGTCAGATTGGAGGTTCTAGCAATAGAGCTGAAGGTCTGGCGTTCATAGCTCCAGTGTCATGCGTTCCGTCTAGAAACACGGGCCAGGGAGCTTACTGTTATGGCGAGCCTAAATCTTTAAAGATGGAGGCGAAGGGAAACCAAGTTCCCGCAGTGAATAACGAGGGGAAGCGTGTGAAAGTGCGTAGAGTCATAGCGGCAAGGCTAGAAACCAGACGATCTATCCCTGAACAAGACGAAGTTGGGCGAAAGCCTGATGGAGGTCTGAAGCAGTTCTAACGTGCAATTTGTTTGTCTGATTTGGGGATAGGGGTCAAAAACCAATCTAGTCTGGTGATCGCTAGTTCCTAACGAAGTGTATCGCAGTACAGCCTTTATGGAGACAGCGTGTCCTGTAGAGCACCGATAGGGCATGTCGGGAGAGAAATCTTTCGCTGCCCATTCAAACTCCGAAGGGATGCGCGTCGTAGAAGTAAAGAGACGGATTTACGTGGCGTAAGGCTCGTAATCAAGAGGGGGACAACCCAGACTGAAGTTAAGGTCCCCAAGTTTTTGCTAAGTGTCAAACTGAAGGGCGTATTTAAGCCAAGACAGCAGGGAGGTAAGCTCAGAAGCAGCTATCCTTTAAAAAGTGCGTAACAGCTTACCTGCCGAGCTTGGATGCCCCAAAAATGGACGGGGCTAAAGCAAAGCACCGATACTTCAGATTGTTATCTTATGATAACACATGGTAGTTAGGCGTAGGGATTGGGTCGAAGCAGGGTCGTGAGGTCCTGTGGACCGATTCCTATTGCAGATCCTGGCGGCAGTAACAGCATAGTGGAGTGAGAATCTCCACCATCGTAAGCGTAAGGGTTTCCCGGCAATGCGTCGTCAGCCGGGAGTTAGTCGATCCTAAGATCAACCTCAACAGAGTTGATCGAACGGGAAACTTGTTAATATTCAAGTACCTTATAGGTGCGTTATAATCTAGCATACGCTTTCGGATAGGGCTTGCAGAACCATCGTTCTGTCTAAGTATTCAAGAGTTGGGGAGTGTCGCAATGACGAGAACCAATTCGAGATGCAAATGGCTTGGCGTTAGCTGAGTTTGCTCGAGTCCAAGAGACCATGAAAAATTGCGTAGTGAGCGTCTTATAATGATCGTACCGAGATCCGACACAGGTGCGCTGGATGAGAAGTCTAAGATGTATCGGGTATACCGTAGGCGAGGGAACTCGGCAAAATAGTCCTGTACCTTTGGTATAAGGGATGCCTGCAGCGGTAATGTAGAATTGCCGTCGCAGGTCGCAGTGACAAGGGGGTCCCGACTGTTTAATAAAAACACAGGTGACTGCTAGTCCGAAAGGATGCGTATAGTCACTGAATCCTGGCCAGTGCAGGTACCTAAAACTTGGGTTCAACTGAGCTAAGGGCCTGTAAACGCCGGGAGTAACTCTGACTCTCTTAAGGTAGCCANGGCCATCACCGCCACCGCCCGCAAACTCGCCGTGCTGGTTTATCGGGTGATGCGCGGCGACTTCGTCTATCGCGACCCCGCTGTCCCCGCCTACAACCCGGTGAAGCCACATAAGCTGGACGAACAGTCCAGCATCTTCCATCGGGGAGAGAAGACCCCGTGGAGTTTTACTGCAGCTTGTGCTTGCGGTATGGTGGAAATTGCATAGAGTAACTGGTAGCCATGCTAATGCCTTTTCGGGGGCATTGGAAGCAAAAGTGTAACACCAGTCATTTTCCTTCGTACTGCTTACCCCATTGATTTGGGGGACAGGTGCAGGTGGGCAGTTCGGCTGGGGCGGCACCCCTTCGAAAAGATATCGAAGGGGCCCAAAGTTCAGTTCAAACGGGTCAGAAATCCGTTGAAGAGGGCAAGGCCACAAACTGGACTGACTGGATCTCCAAACGCACGGGATTCAGAGAAGAAATTCGGGCCTAGCGATCCATGACGTCCCCACTATTGGGGGCTCGTGGTGACAGAAAAATTACCCCAGGGATAACAGGCTCGTCGCGGGCGAGAGCTCCTATCGACCCCGCGGTTTGGTACCTCGATGTCGGCTTTTCCCATCCTGGCCCTGCAGCAGGGGCCAAGGGTGAGGCTGCTCGCCTATTAAAGGGGAACATGAGCTGGGTTTAGACCGTCGTGAGACAGGTCGGACTCTGCCTGATGGAAGCGTGGATACTTGAGGGGAAGTTGCTCCGAGTACGAGAGGAACAGAGCAGCGTGGCCTCTGGTTTAACGGTTGTCTGATAAGGCAGGCCGTGCAGCTAAGCCATTTAGGCTAACTCCTGAAAGCATCTAAGGAGGAAACCTATCCTGAGAAAAGGTATCCGGTCGTAAGACGAAGGGTGGCAGCAGAAGACTGCTTTGATAGAACAGCAGTGTATGCCCCAAGGTTCGCCGAGGGGCGAGCTGGCTGTTACTAACAACCCAATACATCAGTCAGTCATAATACATAGAGACTATACACGACAAAATCATACGTCATATCTTTTAATTTTACACATCATTTGAAATTCGTACCTAGTGTAAACTATAGAGCGATCATTTTTATCTTGGTACGTGCTGTTTTAGTAAGAAATTGAGTAGCGTAGAAAAGATCCACATGCACTGTGACTGTGGCATATGTGGGCATTATACGGAACAGGAATGTATCCAAAAGGAATGCAAGTGCTGTCTTAATTTCCATGTAAGGTCTGGGCCAAAACCTGTCTTGCNTTTTAATTTTACACATCATTTGAAATTCGTATCTAGTGTAGACTATTTTTGAAATTGAATTTGAAAGATGCCAACAGAGTCTATGTTGATCATTCTTTTATAGAACAATAATCTGTAACCATGATTAGATTAAATGAAAAAAATACTATTTCCAATATTTGTAATACTTGTATTTGCTCTATCATTTTTGCCTCAAGACGCACATGCGACAACAGTTTTTACATTAGACCAATCAACATGTGGAGGTATTCTATATCCAGGTAGCTGGGATGCAACAACAAATACGTGCACATTGGCTGGCGTTGTTAATTTTGGAACTAATGGAGGACCGCATGTACTTGAATTGTTTATACCGTCAGGAAACACATTAACGATATCATCTAACCATGGATTTTTCTTTGATTTTGACACAATTACAAACAATGGAACAATCAACCTTGTAAACCAAGGAGGTCTTGCAGTAACAAACGGAGGAGTACTCAACAACAACGGCATACTAAACAACAATGCACCTTTTCTACAAAATGGTGCAGGTACAATCAACAACAATGTTGGAGCGACAATTAACAACAATGGAAAATTTACAAATTATTTTTCAACCATCAATAACCGCGGAGTCTTAAACGCAGGCTCTGATCTTGAAAACCAAGCAAATGGTGTCATAAACAACATCTGCCCTGGTGTGATAACTGGGACAATAATTGGACAAGGTGGTAACCTGATAAACCAATGTAACCAGCCAACGACAACTACTGTCTCATCATCACAAAACCCATCAACTTTTGGCCAGTCAGTTACATTTACAGCAACAGTATCTCCAGTACCTGACGGAGGCTCTGTGCAATTTCAAGCAAATGGCACAAACCTTGGCTCTTCTGTCACTGTATCTGGTGGAACTGCATCAGCAAGCACATCAAGTCTTGTAGTAGGACATTATACCATAACAGCATCATATTCTGGAACTACAAACTTTGTTTCAAGTACTGGTACGCTTTCACAAACAGTAAACCCGTTAATTTGTCCTGCAGGCTCGTTCCTTTCATCTAATTCATGTATTCCAGCTCCTCCTGGTTCGTATGTTCCATTGCCTGGTGCTACTTCTGCAACATTATGTTCTGTTGGTACGTTTACTAGTTTAGCCGGTCAGACACAATGCACTCCAGCACCTGCAGGATCATTTGTTGATACCACTGGTGCCACATCATCCAATCTCTGTCTNCTAATTCATGTATTCCAGCTCCTCCTGGTTCGTATGTTCCGTTGCCTGGTGCTACTTCTGCAACATTATGTCCTGCTGGTACGTTTACTAGTTTAGCCGGCCAGACACAATGTACTCCAGCACCTGCAGGATCCTACATACCATCATCTGGTGCTACGTCATCTCTGCAATGCACCACAGGTTCATTTCAACCAAACTCTGGTTCAATATCATGCAATCCTTCTGATCCTGGAAATTATGTAAGTGGAATTGGTTCTATATCTGAGATACAATGTTCTGTCGGCTCATTCCAACCAAACCATAATTCGACATCATGTATTCCAGCTCCGTCTGGCTCGTTTGTTGATACTACTGGTGCTACATCATCCAATCTCTGTCCTATTGGACAATATCAGCCACTTGTTGGACAATCATTGTGTATCCCTGCACCAACTGGTTCATTTGTAAATAGCACTGGAGCAACTTCATCTACTCTTTGTCTGCCAGGAACATTCAATGACCTATTAGGTCAAGCGGTTTGTTTGTCATCTCCTCCTGGCTCATTTGCACCAAGTCCTGGTGAAACATCAGCAACATTATGCTCTGTTGGAACATTTACTGATTTGCCAGGCCAGATCCAGTGCACGTCTGCACCTGCCGGTTCTTATGTACCATCATCTGGTTCTACATCATCTTTACAATGCCCTGCAGGCTCATTCCAGCCAAACACAGGCTCTACATCATGTAATCCTACTGATCCTGGAAACTTTGTAAGTGGAACTGGCTCTGCATCTGAAACTCAATGTCCTGTAGGCACGTATCAATCAAACACTGGAGCTACATCATGCACTCCAGCACCAGTTGGTTCATTTGTTGGTACGACTGGAGCTACATCCNCCTCATCTACTCTTTGTCTGCCAGGAACATTCAATGACCTGTTAGGTCAAGCGGTTTGTTTGCCAGCTACTCCTGGCTCATTTGCACCAAGTCCTGGTGAAACATCAGCAACATTATGCTCTGTTGGAACATTTACTGATTTGCCAGGCCAGATCCAGTGCACGTCTGCACCTGCCGGTTCTTATGTACCATCATCTGGTTCTACATCATCTTTACAATGCCCTGCAGGCTCATTCCAGCCAAACACAGGCTCTACATCATGTAATCCTACTGATCCTGGAAACTTTGTAAGTGGAACTGGCTCTGCATCTGAAACTCAATGTCCTGTAGGCACGTATCAATCAAACACTGGAGCTACATCATGCACTCCAGCACCAGTTGGTTCATTTGTTGGTACGACTGGAGCTACATCCGCAAATCTCTGTCCAGTTGGAACCTTTACTGATTCTGTAGGTCAATCATTGTGCACTCCAGCACCAGCTGGTTCATTTGTCAATGCAGCAGGATCAACATCATCTACACTTTGTTTATCTGGCTCATACCAACCACTGATAGGTCAAATATCGTGTCTTTTAGCTGATCCGGGATTCTATGTGGGCTCAAGCGGTGCCACACAACAAACACAATGCCCTGCAGGCCAGTCANCAGTTGGAACCTTTACTGATTCTGTAGGTCAATCATTGTGTACTCCCGCACCAGCTGGTTCATTTGTCAATGCAACAGGATCAACATCATCTACACTTTGTTTACCTGGCTCGTACCAACCATTGCCAGATCAATCATCATGTCTTTTAGCTGATTCAGGATTTTATGTGAGCTCAAGCGGTGCTATACAACAAACCCAATGTCCTGCAGGCCAGTCCTCTAATGCTGGAGCAACATCGTGTTTTGTTGTCGATACGGCACCACCTACAATCTCAATAACGCAGCCAACTGATGGCTCTGTACTGGATCACATTTCATCAATTAACGGAACTGCATCTGATGATACATCAGTATCATCTATTATGGTATCAGTTGATGGCAGTTCTCCACAACCTGCAGTTTACTCTTCTGGAACTTGGACTGTATCTGTAACATTATCAACTGGAATGCATACTGCAAATGCAACTGCAACTGATTCTGTAGGACACAAGACATCAACTGGAATAACTCATTTCACAATATTTGCATCAACTCAAGGAAGAGTAACTGGCGGTGGACACATTGGACAGGACCAGAACTTTGGCTTTGAGGTAAAATCAGACGATGACCATAAAAAATCAATTACAGGACATCTTGAATACCACGACAAGTCCAAGAAAATTGATCTTGACGGCAAAAAGATAACTTCACTTTCTGTCTATGACTCATCTAAACATGCCGCGTTTATTGGACAGGGACAGATACACGACAAGGACAAGACCATGTACAGCTTTTTTGTTCAGGTGTATGACTCTGACAGATCAGGCGACCATGACACATTCTCAATTATAATAACTGACAGCAGTGGTGCTGTGATATACCAGAACTCTGGCGTTGTTCACGGACACATTGAGATACACAAGTTTGCAGACAAGGACGACAAGTCAGACAGCGGTATTTCTCATTAATAATAAAAAGTAAAAAATCATATTTTTGATTCTACAATTTGGCATTGTTTTATATCTTATGTAGACTATATGCAATAGTTTTTTAGATCGCTTTACCCTATGATATAGAAGAAAAATGAGTACGGTAGAAAAAGTACAGAGACATTGTGACTGTGGAATCTGTGGTCATTTTTATGAAAAAGACTGCATCCAAAATGAATGCAAGTGTTGTCTGAACTTTCATGTAAGGTCAGGACCAAAAGCCTGGCATGGAATCCAGAAGATAAACTAGATTTATTTTTACATTTTTTATTGCTAGTATAAACTGTTTACAAACNCCTGTCTTACATGGAAAGTGAAAAAGTTTTTTTGTATTTTCTGTTCTAGTGTAAACTGTTTACAAATAATTTCTGCGCAAAATATTTTATTCAGATGGTACTTTGATACCTATGGATTCAGATTCTGGCTGGACATATTATGGAAGGAGCAGGCATCTGACTGGAAAAAGTCATTTTATGTTGCCTAATACCACACGATCGCTTTGTCATCTTCATACGTTTACTGCAGATGACATGAGATGCATAAAAATTACCGGTACAAATAACTTGTTCAAGAGTCAGCTGTGTCGTAGATGTCTTGAGATACTTGATGCACGCGCAATACCTCACTAGGACAAAACCGGTCTTGTCAACGATTCCTTGATCTCTTGTGTGTACTCAAGAGCATGTCCAAAAACTTGCTATTGTCAGTTGCNCGCTTTGTCATCTTCATACGTTTACTGCAGATGACATGAGGTGCATAAAAATTACCGATACCAATAACTTGTTCAAAAGTCAATTATGTCGACGATGTCTTGAGATACTTGATGCACGCGCAATACCTCACTAGGACAAAACCGGTCTTGTCAACGATTCCTTGATCTCTTGTGTATACTTAAGAGCAGATCCAAAAACTTGCTGTTATCAATTGCGCCGTCTCTTTNGTGTTCCGGTACACTTAAACTATTGGTATGAAACCATTCCATGATTTTCCTGTGATAATTGTATGTAAAAATTCCTGTTGATTCTTGACGGTACAGTACATGGGATAANAAACCATTGGTATGAAACCATTTCATGATTTTTCTGTGATGATAGTATGTAAAAGTCTGCGTTGATTCTAAACGGTACAGTACATGGGATGAAATTTCATGTTTCATAGAAATGGATCGACAGATCTATAAACTATAATGTTTGTAATTGACAAAGAATTGGTTAACTGGTGGGAGGGTTTTGAAGAACTGGAATGTGACATTGAAGAGCCACATCTTGCCAAACCTAGGCTTGAAACATTGACTGCCTCCTGAAGTTAATATCTGATATTTATCTCTCTTGCCAGGTCTTGAAATTTTTGAAGCTCGTGAAAGAATTTTATTCCTTTTTCGGTGATTCTAAAGATGTACTTTCTGTTTATCTTGTTGGTCTCTATCATTCCTACATCCGTTAGTCTCTGGCAATTCTCTACAACTACACCATGTGATATGTTTGCCTTTTGAGATATCCTGAACACTGGTATGCCCTTGACCCCTGCATCTATACATGCTTGTAAAATATCCCAAGTTATGCCTAATGCGGACCTATACTGTCTTGCAAATGGCGTATTGATAGGCTTGTTGCCCTCTTGTGTATCTGATGATGCCATCAAAACTTGCTTTGTTGTAATCTTGTTATATCTGTGATCGAAAAATTTTACCGTACACTAGAACTTGTTATTTCTAAGCCAAATTTAATAACATGCACAAATTTTTACTCGAGTAAACTTGTATCAATAATTATTATGCTACTTTGAATCTGAGGATAGAGTAGTATGCCCTATATATTTCGGAGACTAAATAACGCCCGTGATAAGGGATTATGCAGTTATAACACTTGGCATATTGACTCTGCTTGTAACATCAGGAGCAGTGTACGGTATATTGACAATAAACACACAGATTCAAGCAAAACCGGAGCAACAACTCAAGATACCGGACTATACTGCAGAACTTGATTCATTAAAATCACAAGTTGATTCGATAAACACACAGGTTGGTTCGATGAGCAATACATTGGCCACACTTGATACGCTAAAGAGTAATGTTGCAGACATGAATGGCAAGTTAACTGATCTTGAATCAAAAACTACTGCTGTAGCGCAACCTGTATCATATACCCCCACCACCTCTCTTGCAGTTGTTTTAGACAAGTCAAGTTATCTACAAACTGATGCGATACAAATTACTGCAGTTGGTGCAAATCCACAAAAAACAGTCCAGATAGAATTACTTGACAATACTGGATTTGTTGTATTACACAAAACATCATGGTCTGATTCATCTGGAAAAGTGCTATATCAAATGGCAGCTCTCTACTGCACTACCTGTTGGAACCNAAACAGATGCGATACAAATTACTGCAGTTGGTGCAAATCCGCAAAAAACAGTCCAGATACAATTACTTGACAGTACTGGATTTGTTGTATTGCACAAAACAACATGGTCTGATTCATCTGGCAAAGTGTCATACCAAATGCAGCTCTCTACTGCATTACCTGTTGGAACATATCAAGTACAAGTGATTTCAGATCAACAGACAGGCTCGCAATCAATTTCAATCGTTGCTTCAAGTACAAGTACTACCACCACAACCGGTTCTGGCTCGTTTACTGCCCAGACTGACAAGTCATCTTACAACAATGGTGATTTTATCCAGGTGATGGGAGCAGGAAAAGCCGGTACCTCAATCACTGGAGTTCTTACAAGCCCTACTGGTAAAACATACTCTACTGCTACTACCATCCAGTCTGATGGATCTTATGTCATGTTCTTTTCTCCTGCATCACCATATGAGATAGGAAACTGGAGCGTATCGGTTACAAACCTTGGGCAAACCAAGACACTTACTATCTATGTTANTACAAGTGATTTCAGATCAACAGACAGGCTCGCAATCAATCACAATTGTGGCTGCAAGTACAAGTACAAGCACCAGCACCACAACAAGTTCTGGTCAGTTTACTGCTCAGACTGACAAGTCATCTTACAACAATGGTGATTTTATCCAGGTGATTGGAGCAGGTCCGGTAGGCACCTCCATTACTGGAGTCCTTACCAGTCCTACTGGGAAAACATACTCTACTGCTACTACCGTCCAGTCTGATGGCTCGTATGTCATGTTCTTTTCTCCTGTGCAGCCATATGAGATAGGAAACTGGAGCATATCGGTGACAAATCTTGGACAGACCAAGTCTCTTTCCATCTATGTTGGTACTGGCAGTTCATCAACTGGCTCATACA
>NZ_RCMC01000171.1 GCF_011319475.1 Candidatus Nitrosotalea sp. FS | reverse complement strand
TAACCCTTTTTCTTATTTTTAACAAGTCAGAATTTTAATTTGCCATGGCAGTTTTTGTCAGATAGNCATCTGATCACAGTCTTGCAGATGGCAAGGCACCAAATGGATTGGCTGCTGCATACCTATACATAGCCTCAACCCTACTGGGACAGAGCATCCTTCAAAGAGATGTCTCAAGTGTTGCAGGAATAACAGAGGTCACCATACGAAACAGATGCAAGGAAATTCTCACAGCGTACAAGATGAAAGTGACATTACGACAGTCGTTAGTTAAGAACTAACCCTTTTTCTTATTTTTATTAAGTCAGGATTTTAATTTGCCATGGCAGTTTTTGCCAGGTAATTCAGGTTCACTAGAGAGAGACATGCAGTATGCTGTTGTTGGAGTGTTTCCCTGCTGCACAACCTACATATTTTTTGTATTGTTTTCCTACACTGGCTACACCACAAATGTTTTGCAAGTTCTCCTCCACAGATTCTACAGCTCTCATCTGGCATTAGACAATCACGATATATGATAGGCAGATCGTTCATTTGAGCAAAGTGCAAATAGTTTTCGTATACCACCATAGAATCTTTGTTAACAATATAACAAATGTCTGGCACTATATGTAACAAAAATATGATATGACAAATAAATTTAGAGAAATTAAAAATAAAAAGAAAAGGATTGTGTCCTTATGGATATGACCAGAGCTGTTTGCCGTTGAATTTTATTTCAGAAATACCCTTCTTGTCTAATTCTTGTACTGCACTTGGTAGTGGTACATAGTTTAGTTTTGTAGAGTACTTTTGGCCATCTGTTACAAACCAGTAAAGCATGGCTACTAGATCCTGTGCCTTTTGTTTATCCATACCCTTGAGTTGTTCAAGGTTTGGATTCACCAATAGATAGGTGAATGTGGCAATAGGATATGCGTTTGGACCAGGTGCATTATTGATTGATACATTGCTCCAAACTCCATCTGATGCTGGTAGTGTAGATATTGCTCCTGCTGCAGCTGCTGCTGTTGTGTTTACATTAGCATCAAGGAATGCAGTCTTGTCATGGTTCTGAATGAAGGCATATGTCATAGGGATTAAACCTGAGCCCATCACGCCAGCACCAGTACCTGTTAGACTTGCCATGGTGTTAGTTTTGGCGTATGCCAATTCAACATAACCCATAGATTCAGGAACTTTCTTGACTATTGCAGCTACTCCAGCATTACCAGAGCCTCCCATTCCCGTTGGCCATGGAACAGATGTTGCATGTCCTATTCTGCTACTCCAGTCAGAACTTACTTGTGAAAGGTAGCTAGTAAATGCAAACGTTGTACCAGAACCATCAGACCTGTGAACAAGGATTATCTTGTTTCCATCAGATTGCAATGCTTTTGCAATAGTTGGATTTGTTTGAAGTTTTACGATAGCTNAATGAAGGCATATGTCATAGGGATTAAACCTGAGCCCATCACGCCAGCACCAGTACCTGTTAGACTTGCCATGGTGTTAGTTTTGGCGTATGCCAATTCAACATAACCCATAGATTCAGGAACTTTCTTGACTATTGCAGCTACTCCAGCATTACCAGAGCCTCCCATTCCCGTTGGCCATGGAACAGATGTTGCATGTCCTATTCTGCTACTCCAGNAATGTAGGCATATGTCATTGGGATTAGACCTGAGCCCATCTGACCAGCACCAGTGCCTGTTAGGCTTGTCATGGTGTTAGTTTTGGCGTATGCCAATTCGACATATCCCATAGATTCAGGAACTTTCTTGACTATTGCAGCTACTCCAGCATTACCAGAGCCACCCATTCCTGTTGGCCATGGAACAGATGTTGAATGCCCTACTTTGCTACTCCAATCAGAACTTACTTGTGAAAGATAGCTAGTAAAAGCAAATGTTGTGCCAGAGCCATCAGACCTGTGAACAATGATTATCTGATTTCTGTCGTTCTGCAATGCCTTTACAATATCTGGATCGGTTTGAAGTTTTACTATAGCAGGGTCATGCCAGTAAATGATTTGACCCAAGAAAATTTTCGCTATAACATCTCCAGTTAACTTGAGTCCATTTTGTTGAACTCCTGGAAGATTGTATGTAACAACTATCGCACCCATTGTCTCAGGAATGTGAAGTGTTCCTTTAGGAGCTTTTGCAATGTCTGCACGTTGTAATGGTGCATCAGATCCTGCAAACTCTACCNCTGGGTCATGCCAGTAAATGATTTGACCCAAGAAAATTTTTGCTATAACATCCCCAGTTAACTTTAATCCGTTTTGTTGGACTCCTGGAAGATTGTATACAACAACTATCGAACCCATTGTTTCAGGAATGTGAAGTGTTCCCTTTGGAGCTTTTGCAATATCTGCACTCTGTAATGGTGCATCAGATGCCGCAAAATCTACTTTCTTTGTTGTAAACAGCTTAATGCCAGCTCCACTACCTACAGCCTGGTAATTCAATGTGATTCCGGGGTATAGTTTATTNTTAATGCCAGCTCCACTACCTACAGCCTGGTAATTCAATGCTATTCCAGGGAATTGTTTGTTGTATTCAACTCTCCATTTGTCGATCAATGGGAATGGAAAAGTTGCTCCCCCTGCATTGATATTATATTTATCGCTGTCACCAGGTGCTGGAGGTGCAGAATCTGCACGTGCACTAAGAACAGTTGTCGGTACTAATAGGATTAACATTAATGTCAATCCTAAAAAGATTTTTTTTGTCATTGAGTGCATATGAAAGATTTGTTTATTTACATATCATCGTCATAGATCACGTAAATAGCTATATCATACATAGTCTTATGTAATTCACGGATAGATCAACACAGGTTATGAGAATATTGTATCAAGTTAAAAATTAGATCAAGATTGTAATTCATACACAATGAAAAAAGTAAGAAAGGTTTTAGATTTTTGGATTAAATCTAAGTCCAGTTTTTGTTGAAACTGCAATTATTGATACAATTGCAATTGCAAGAACTAGAGCTGCGATTGGACCAAATTCTGGAACTGCGCCTCCAGAAAATGTCACTTTAGCAAGTCCATCCTCACCAATCTTTTTGATAGAGTCAGGCAATGGTACATACAACAAACCTGTAGAATACTGTTGGCCATCATTTATTATCCAATGGAGGAAGCTGATTACCTCAGTTGATTTGTCCGCTGTTTCTCCGGATACTTTACTCAAGTCCGCGTATACCATCACATAAGTCAGTGTGGATATAGGGTATGAGCTTGCTCCAGGCTGGTTTACTATGGACACTTTACTCCAGTCACCATCTGCTGCTGGCAAGTTCGCAACAGCTGCTTCTGCATCTGCTGCTACGGTATCAAGAGTTGGCTCCACAAAAGAGGTACCATCAGCATTTTGAACAAATGCGTATNGCAATGGTACATACAACAAGCCTGTAGAATATTGCTGGCCATCATTTATTATCCAGTGGAGAAAGTTGATTACCTCAGTAGATTTGTCCGATGTTTCTCCGGATACTTTACTCAAGTCCGCGTATACCATCACATAAGTCAGTGTGGATATAGGGTATGAGCTTGCTCCAGGCTGGTTTACTATGGACACTTTACTCCAGTCACCATCTGCGGCTGGTAAGTTCGTAACAGCTGCTTGTGCATCTGCTGATACCGTATCAAGAGTTGGCTCCACAAAAGAAGTACCATCAGCATTCTGAACAAATGCATACGTCATCTTGTTTTGAAAAACATATGCAAGTTCTACATATCCTATGGCATACTCTGTAGATTTGACTATGCTGGCTACACCTGCATTCCCTTGACCGCCCGTACCAACTGGCCATGGAACTGTTTTTCCTTGACCCACTTTGGTTTTCCAATCAGGACTGACTTTGGAAAGATAGTCAGTTAATGCATATGTTGTTCCAGATCCATCAGATCTGTGAGCCACAACTATCTTTTGGTTCGGTAGATTGACTCCAGGATTAAGAGTGGATATTGCAGGATCATTCCATGATGTGATATTTCCCATAAAGATCTGTGCAATAACAGGTCCTGTTAGTTTTAGTCCTTTATCAATTCCAGGAATATTATAGGCGATTGTGATTCCACCTATTGAATCAGGAAATGTAAGAACGCCAGGAGCTTGTTGTGCGTCAGATGCAGATAATGGCGCATCAGATGCTGCAAAGTCTACACTTTTTTGTTCCAAGAGTTTTATTCCCGCTCCACTTCCAATTGATTGGTAGTTCAGCTGAATGTTCTGGTGAATTTTGTTGTATTCAACTCTCCATGTATCCATTAATGGAAACACAAAGGTTGATCCTGCCCCTGTAATCGTATAAGATTGACTTGTCTGTGCACTTGCATGCAATGACATTGAGGGCACTATCAGGATTAACATAAATGCTAATCCCATAATGACGTTTTTAGTCATATACACACAGGAAAAGTACACTATTTACCCTTGGTCAACATAGTTTTCATATTAATTAATAATCTATATAGAATAAATGTAGTAAAATTAATTTTATAGAATCAACGGTATGCCCTTGCGCCAGTAACAATATAGTTTACTGAATCACCTACAAACGCGGCATGGTCTGCCATTCGTTCCATATATCGTAGAACCAAGGCGTCTGCTAGAGCACATTTTACATTTCCAAGAGTAATCAATATGGGCAGGTGTTTATTGTAATACTTGTCAACAAGATCTTCATCTGTTCTCAATTCCTTAGCCTTTTCCAGATCAAGTGTTGCAAAACATTCTACTGCAAGTCGTACCATCTGCTTTATTTCACCAGACAGAGTATAGACAACGTCATTCTTGCAATCAGATAGATCGCCAAAAGTTTCTCGAACCATCGTTATATCATATGCATATCTTCCCAGCCTGGTAAATCCGTAGGAGATCTCAAGTGAAGAGCGTATAAGTCTAAAATCACTTGCTACTGGCTGATATCGTAGGATCATATCAAATGTCAATTCACCAACTTTGTCATACAAGTCCATCATATGACCCGAAAAATCATGAACCTCTTTTCTGGCATTTTGTCCTCCCAGATAGGAATCAATTGCAAGGTTTGTACACTTGATTGACAAGTCACACATCTGTTTCATCATTTCAGACAAGTTTGCCAGATGTGGATCTATTAGACGCGTCATTATCTATCCAANCACATCTGTTTCATCATTTCAGATAGGTTTGCAAGATGCGGATCTATTAGACGTGTCATTAGCTATCCAAACTGACCTTGAACGTACTTGGCAGTTGTTTCATTTCTAGGATTTTCAAATATTTGCTTGGTCTCTCCAAATTCAACTAGGTCTCCAAGATACATAAAGCCAGTATAGTCAGACACACGAGTTGCTTGCTGCATATTGTGTGTTACAATGATTATAGTATATTCTTTTTTCAATTCCTGTATCATTTCTTCAATTTTTTGAGTTGCAATTGGATCAAGTGCAGAAGCTGGCTCATCCATTAAAAGAACCTCTGGTTGAATGGCAAGTGCTCTAGCAATACACAGACGTTGTTGTTGTCCACCTGAAAGACTCATTCCTGGTTTTTTCAAGTCTCCTTTAACTTCATCCCAAAGTGATGCCATCTTGAGACATCCTTCCACTACTTCATCAAGAATTTTTCTGTCCCGTACTCCGTTGAGTTTGAGGCCACATGCTACATTATCATATATTGACATGGTAGGAAATGGGTTTGGTTTTTGGAATACCATTCCTATTTTTCTTCTATTTATTATAGGATCTACTNCACATGCTACATTATCATATATTGACATGGTAGGAAATGGATTTGGTTTTTGGAATACCATTCCTATCTTTCTTCGATTTATTATAGGATCTACCTTGTTGAGTAAAGATCTTCTCCGTCAAGTAAGACCTTGCCTGTCAATGTGGCATTCTTTGTAAGTTCATGCATTCTGTTTAGACATCTAAGAAAGGTTGTCTTTCCACATCCAGATGGTCCGATTAGTGCAGTAACAGCCCTGTCTCTGAATTTCATTGAAACGTTCTTTACTGCTACAATACCATCATAGCTTGCAGAGNCGATTAGTGCAGTAACAGCCCTGTCTCTGAATTTCATTGAGACATTCTTTACTGCTACAATGCCATCATAGTTTGCAGAAATATTTTCTGCAATGAGTTTGTATTTTATGTCTTCAGTAGAACTTTCCTTTGAAGGAGTTTTTGTAACAGTCTCCATCATGATACCGCTCCTAGCCTCTTGAACTTTAAGAATGTTTTTTCCTTCTTTCGTAAGAACAAATACCTTACACCAATATTGATGGAAAGAACTAGAATTATCAAAACAAATGCTGCACCCCATCCTTGTGTTACTGCACTATCATATGGAAGCGATGATAGTCTCCATATCCTAAGCGGAAGTGCATCAATGGGTCCATCAAGACCATTTATGAATTGACTACTACCAAGAATTGTAAATACAAGGGGAGCTGTTTCACCAGCTATTCGTGCAACAGACAATAGAATTCCTGTCACAAGGCCATTTTTGGCACTGTTGAGTACTATAGTGAAGACTACACGGTATCGCNAGACAATAGAATTCCTGTCACAAGACCATTTTTTGCACTGCTTAGTACTATGGTGAAGACTACTCGGTATCGTNGCGGAAGTGCATCAATTGGACCATCAAGACCATTTATGAATTGGCTGCTACCAAGAATTGTAAATACAAGCNTAAATACAAGAGGAGCTGTTTCACCAGCTATTCGTGCAACTGACAACAAGATTCCTGTTACAAGACCACTTTTTGCACTGTTGAGTACGATGGTGAAGACTAC
>NZ_RCMC01000232.1:2072-6828 GCF_011319475.1 Candidatus Nitrosotalea sp. FS | reverse complement strand
AGAGCCACCTCTTTCGTATGTAGTTTCTATGCCTTCTATTGTTTTTCCAATGAACCCTCCAATTGACAAAACATCATTTCTTTCCAGCAATTTCTCCACCCCTGCCATTCTCTCTATTGACTCTGAAGCAAGAAAGTTTGCCGATTCCAANCGTCGTTTCTTTCAAGCAGTTTCTCGACCCCCTCCATCCTCTCTGTTGACTCGGAAGCAAGAAAGTTTGCAGATTCCAAGTTATTGTCAGTGATTATGGGCCATATGTCAAATGAAATGACCTCTGATTTTATACCAGAACTTTTTAGTACATAGTTCATTACGTGAGACATCAAGACTTCACCTGAATATGCAAGCAATCTTGCCCTTGCTTCATTAGCAAACTCTCTTTTCTGCAGAACCTCTGCTAGGGCAGACTCGGCTTTTGCCAGAAAAGAGNCAAGATTTCGCCTGAATATGCAAGCAATCTCGCTCTTGTTTCATTAGCAAATTCTCTTTTTTGTAGAACCTGTGNTTGCCCTTGTTTCATTAGCAAATTCCCTTTTTTGTAGAACCTCTGCTAGGATAGACTCGGCTTTTTCCAAAAAAGAGTTGATGGTTCTGTTGCAGTCGTCTTGAAGTGACTTGTCTACCATCTCGAAATTTTTTGATATGGTTTTCTTAGAATTTCAGTGCCTAGATTTTCTCCTTTTTCTGCACTGCGTCCAATCTCAAGTGCGATATCTGTAAGCGATCTCTGTTTTTCATTGTATGTTGTAAGGGGTGCAGAAAAAACCGTAATTACCTTCGAGTCTTTTTTTAACTCGTTAATCCTTTTGATTATAGTTGGTATCAGTATGCCGTCTACACCTACTGCACTGCCACCAAATTTTGAAACAACCAGATTTTCCAAAACTTGGTTAACTCTGCCTCCGTCCTTCTATAAAGTATTGGATGTTTTCATGGCCCACTCTACAAAGCTTGACTGCATAAATCCTACGCATTGCTTAAATCTTAAAACTAGATAATTTCGCTGATGTCCATAAAACCCGAAAATTATGTCATTCAGGGCGAGTTATTCCGAGACAAGAACACCAATCACATCTTACAATTCATTCCAGACGTAGGTCTTGTTCACAACGAGTCACTCTGCAAAGAAATCACAGGCTGTATTGATTTTCAACAAAACAACTAGGCCAAGAATTTTTTTATAAGATCTGACGCCTTTTTTGCCCCATCAAAAGGTCGTGGGTTTCGTTTTTCATCAATTTTTTCTTGGATTAGTCTATCAAGATGAAAAACATCCTCATGTGTATATCCAAGCTCTCGTGCATTTTCCTCTTGTTCGAAATGACCCTTTATTGGAATGAATATTCCANTTGCATTTTCCTCTTGTTCGAAATGGCCCTTTATTGGAATGAATATTCCTGGAGTTCCATAGTGTCTTGACTCGNTTGTCAAGACGAAAAATATCTTCATGTGTATATCCAAACTCCCTTGCATTTTCCTCTTGTTCAAAATGGCCCTTTATTGGAATGAATATTCCAGGTGTTCCATAGTGTCTTGACTCATCAATAGTTGATTTTCCAGCAAGTGAGACCACCAAGTCTGATGCAAATATTATTTCATGCAAGTTGTTCACAAATCCCATATTTCTGATGTCTTTGTGATTTGTCTTAAATGAAGGACCGCTCACAATCACAATCTCAAACTCCTGGTTGATCTTTGGATGTATCTCAAGGATTTTTTCAATCAAAAATCTTCCAGAATCAGTTCCACCGATGCTTACAACAATTGTTTTCTTGTGGAATGAAAATTTCTCCCGTAATTGTTCCCTTGATTGTGATGTGTTTCTTACAATTGGTCCCACCCTGACCAAATTGTCTTCGCTTGTACCATTTTCTGGCAAAATCACAAGATCGCATTTTTTGATGATGTTTCCCATTGACCTGTTCATTTGTTTTTCAATGACAGAACCAATGCCTCTTGCAAAATTTGTCTTGAGTATGTCAGTTACCAAAATGGTCTTGATTCCCTTGTCTTGTGCTACCACTAGGGATGCAAAATCTTCATCGCTTGTAACAAGTCTTGGGTGATATGTATCAAGTATTTCAGATGAAATTGCTTTGCACTCCTTGTAGTATGAATAATACTTGAAGAGCCATCTGAGTGGCTGTTGCAGTCTGCCGTTTTGTACCTCAAATGGGGGAGGCTTGTACAGGTTATCTACATCAAACCCATTTTGTGAAATAAGTGAAGGTGCAGCACCTCCACTTACAAATCTCTTTGATATGTTACCAAGGTCCTGAGAAATGGCAATGTCTCGGGTGGCATGCCCTAGTCCTATTGGGCTTGAGAAAAAAACTAGATCTAACATGTATGCGGTTGTATGCAATTTCTTTATTTTTATTTCAAGTGATTCTCAAAGTTTAAATGCATTTTAAATCGGAGCTTGCATGGGTTCATAGTCCAGGTCGGTTATGACGTCGCCCTTACACGGCGAAGATCCAGGGTTCAAATCCCTGTGGACCCACTTAAAATCCTCTAAGGCCAATAGGTCTGCACAATTCTGGATGGTCTCTGAGATATGAAATTTTTTGCAACATGGATTGCTTGTCTTGTGGAAANAGCACCTCCGCTTACAAATCTCTTTGATATGTTGCCAAGACCTTGGGAAATAGCAATGTCTCTTGTGGCATGCCCTAANCTTGCGGAAAAGTTCCGCCTATTGGATAAGCATTTGATCCATGATTTGCGCGAAAGACCACCTGGCTACTTGGTTCTATTTCTGATATCAACAGTTCAAGTTCCCCTAAAGCTTCCGAATCATCAATTGGCAAAAATGGTTCCTTGAATTTTGTAAGAAACTCGTCACGTATCCCATCTTCTAAATGCAGAGTCAGGGCTCCGACATAATGAGGTGCAGAAGCACTTAGTACTTTGGCAGTCTCCTCTATGTGGTTCTTTGAGTATGTCTTTCCACCAAGGCCCAAAATGACCATGCAGGATATGGTGTATCCAGCATCTTTTGCCTTTTGACATGATTTTATAATTGTCTGACCTGTTGCACCTTTGGTAACTTTTTTGAGAATTGTATCCGAACCACTTTCTATTCCAATGTAAAACATTGTTAGTCCTGCAGCATACAGCTTTTTGAGATCCTCTGGAGATTTTTTCATGATGTTTTGTGGCATGGCATAGCATGATATGCGCTCAAAGTTTGGAAACTTTTCTCGCAGATAGTCCAGAATTTGTAGCATTCTTTCAGTTGACAAGTTTAATGCATCACCGTCTGCCAGAAATATTCTAGTACTGTAGGGCATGTGTTTTGAGGCAAGGTCAATCTCCATCTTGATCTCTTCCCATGGTCTCTCAGAATATTCCTTTGAGCGGTACATGTTACAGTATGAACATTTGTTAAATGAACAACCTAGTGTGACCTGAAAAATTAGAGACTTGGCTTCAGACGGAGGCCTGTACAATGGATAATCATAATCTAGCATACGATCACTAGCCTTGATCTATCTTATCAGTTATTCGATCAAGTGATGGGAAATAATTTTCCCTTTTGGACAGTGCATTAATTCCATGGATCTGGGGGTCAAACAAAGATCTAATAATTAACTGATAATACACAAGCATANCATACAATCACTAGCCTTGATCTATCTTATCAGTTATTCGCTCATGTGATGGGAAATAATTTTTCTTTTCCTTGCCATGGTTACATTATTTTACATGGATTTAGGGTCAAACAAATAAAGATCTATTAATTAACTGAATAATACACAAGCATCATGCCTACAGATCCATACGCCAAACGTCTTTTGTGGTTTGTATTTATGGGCTCAAAAGGGGGCCTGAACAGAATTCGATTCATCTCTCATATACGAGACAAACCTCTTAACGCAAACNCCAAGCGTCTACTGTGGTTTGTATTTATGGGCTCAAAAGGAGGCCTAAACAGAATTCGCTTCATCTCTCATATACGAGATAGACCGCTTAACGCAAATCAACTTGCCAAGGAAATGAATCTAGATTACAAGGCAATACAGCATCACGTGGGGGTTCTTGAAAAAAATAATCTGATAACTCGAGTGGGAGACAAGTATGGTGCGACATTTTTCATATCTACGTTTCTTGAGGTAAACATGCAAGTCTTTGATGAAATTGTAAGCAAATTGGAAAAAAGTAAATAAGCAAAGCGGAGCCAAGTCCTTTCAAATGGAACCGTTGATGACTGCAAGTACAATTGTGTCTGGGGCTAACATGGTAGCTCTTGGAGTGCTCATAGGTGTTTTTGCCAAAATGTATTCGAGAACCAAGGCACAGCTGCCTCTGGGAATGATATTTTTTGCAGGCCTCTTGTTTTTACACAATCTAGTTGGAGTCTATGCATACTTTACAATGATGGAACTTTATGGTGCAGCATTGTTGCCGTACTTGTTGGCAGTGCATGTGGCAGAGCTTGCAGGTGTGCTAATATTTTTGAGAATAACTCTGCAATAGATTTGATTTAATTGTAAGACAAATAAAATCAATTCATGAAACAGCAGTACAAGGAATACCTACGACTAAACAAGAACATTCTTTTAGGATTTCTCGCATCGATTGTAATCTCTGCAATAGTTGCACAGTTGTTTTCAAATCAACAAAACTATGTCAACGCAACCATAAGTCTTGGCGTTGATTATGTTGTATATTTTTCCACTTTTGGCTCACTCTATTACATTGACAACAAGAAAAAATATCTCCTTGAAACAGGCCAGGTGGACAAGGCAGAGCT
>NZ_RCMC01000232.1:0-2007 GCF_011319475.1 Candidatus Nitrosotalea sp. FS | reverse complement strand
TCAATCTCAACTGCAATCTATATGATAACTGTAAATTTGAGTGTGAAACTAATGAAGTTGTACAAAGATGGTCCTTAGCATATTTGTTGACGGCTCAGGTGGTCCAAATTCAGGATTTGGCTTTTTTGTCAAGGAAACAGGAGAGTCATTTTACAAAAAAGAGCCAAACATAACAAATAACCAAGCCGAGTACATGGCCATAATCTCTGCCCTGAAAAAATTCTCAGGTACTACAGACGAAATTATAATCTATAGCGATTCAAAAAATACAGTTTCACAATTAAACCACGAGTTTGCTATTAACAATGATCAGTTAAGAAACNAGGAAACAGGAGAGTCGTTTTACAAAAAAGAGCCAAACATCACAAATAACCAAGCCGAGTACATGGCAATAATTTCTGCCCTGAAAAAATTCTCAGGCACTACCGATGAAATCATAATCTACAGCGATTCAAAAAATACAGTTTCCCAATTAAACCACGAGTTTGCCATCAATAATGATCAGTTGCGAACTCTTGCAAGAGAGACATGGGATTTGATAGCCAAGTTTCCAAACCTAAAGATAAACTGGATACCACGAAACCAGAACCTTGCTGGAAAGATGCTTGGCAGTTAATGTTTGGGACAGGTGCTTTTCTTGGATAAACTTATTATACAAATACATTTGAGTCCATCTCGTTAAAATGAGCGAATCTATTTTCCTGTCTCCAAAATCTATTGCAATAATAGGCGCTTCTGATAAAGAAGGAAGTGTGGGACGTGCCATTACATCTAACATACTAAAGGGGTATACTGGAAAGATACTTCCAATCAGTCCTACAAGAGAAACTGTATTTGATAAAAAAGCATACAAATCAGTTCTTGATGTTCCAGAGGAGATAGATCTTGCAGTTGTAGTTACAAAAAATGATGTTGTTCCAGCAGTGCTCGAAGAGTGCGGCAAAAAAAGAATCAAGGGAGCAATTGTCATAACAGCTGGATTCAAAGAAGTCAATGAAGAAGGTGCAAAGCTTGAACGAAAACTTGCAGAAATTGCCAAGCAGTATAACATCAAGATCATAGGACCAAACTGTCTTGGTGTGATGAACTTGGCACCACAGACAATGATGAATTCAACTTTTCTCAAAGTGACTCCAAAATCTGGTGGTATTGCGCTTGTATCACAAAGCGGAGCTATCTGTGCAGCATTGGTTGAAGACGCAAGTGCTCAAGGAATAGGATTTTCTTCTGTAATCAGCATGGGAAACAAAGTAGATCTAAACGAAGTTGACATTCTAAAAATGCTTGCAGAACACGAGCAGACAAAGGTCATTGTCATGTATCTTGAAGATATGACTAATGGACGAGAATTTTTGAAAATATGCAAACAAATTACAAGATTAAATAAAATAAAAAAACCTGTACTGGTGCTAAAATCTGGTCGAAGTCCCGAGGGTGCCAAGGCAGCCATGTCTCACACTGGTGCACTCATGGGCTCTGATGAAATCTATGATGCATTGCTAATACAATCAGGCGCAATCCGGGTTGACACCATGGAAGAGTTGTTNGCGCACTCATGGGCTCTGATGAAATCTATGATGCATTGCTGACACAGTCAGGCGCAATCAGGGTTGACACCATGGAAGAATTGTTTGATTATGCAACTGCATTTTCAAAACAACCACTGCCTTCCGAGGGAGATCTGGTCATTGTATCAAATGCCGGTGGACCTGCAATAATCTCTACTGATGCATGTTCCAGAATTGGAATAAAGATGGCAAATATAGAAGACATCCGACCACAGATAAATGCAGTAATTCCTCCCTGGGGAACTTCTAGAAATCCAGTTGACATTGTAGGTGATGCTGATTTTAACAGATTTGATCACGTGTTAAATCTAGTACTTGCTCATCCAAATACTGGCTCTGTCATAACAATGTGTACACCGTCTGCTACACTTGATTACAATAAACTTGCAGAAGTAGTTGTGAATTCATCAAAGAAATACAACAAAACAATTCTTGCAAG
>NZ_RCMC01000291.1 GCF_011319475.1 Candidatus Nitrosotalea sp. FS | reverse complement strand
CTTTTTTGGTTTCCATAGGTTTAGTCCACCAGGTTCTGCCCCACATGCGACACAAACATCATCACTCTTTTTTTTCGCAATAGGTTTTTTCATAAAATCTACGAAACACTTGGCACAGAGTGGACCTTTGATATTCCATTCTTTCTTTGGTTTACTGGTGCGTGGTGTCCTCTTGTTGCATACTGCACAATGTNATTGCCATTCCTTTTTTGGCTTCCACAGGTTTAGTCCACCTGGTTCTGCCCCGCATGCAACACAAACGTCAGTACTCTTTTTTTTCGCAACAGGTTTTTTCATAAAATCTACGAAACACTTGGCACAGAGTTGACCTTTGATGTTCCACTCTTTCTTTGGTTTACTTGTACGTGGAGTCCTCTTGTTGCATACCGAACAATACTCTTCTTTTTTGCCTCCAAATAGTCCCATCATAGATACACTATATCCATAATAGAAAAGGATTTGACCACAGTACATCTGAACAGTCAAAGGATTGCCATACTAACATCATCCCGCCAGAGTCCTTGTGGTCTACAAGGCATCATACCACACAGGATAAATCATTTGCTCTTGACACTGTCTNATCTAATCGGTCAAAGGATTGCCATACTAACATCATCCCGTTAGAGTCCTTGTGGTCTACAAGGTGTAATTTCACACAAGATAAATCATTTGCCCTTGACGTTACCTTTTTCCAGTAGAAATTGCTAAATCTAGTACACTAGACAAAGGATTTGTAAATTGAAGATCAATACCATGTTTGCCATATCTTTGGCAATGTTTGGCCTTTCGGCAGCATCATTTCTTTTCATGCGTGTTTATGAATCCCACATGGCAGCATTGTTTGCAGCAGGCTTTGGTTTTGCTGCAATGATTTCCATGATGGTTCCAGGATTGCAAAAAATACTGAAGGGCAAGACTGTAAAACCCAAAGCCTAGGGGTTATTTTTTGGTGCAGGTTTTCTGCGGAAATATATCGTAAATCCTCCACCCACTATAACTAGTACAATGAGTATAATCCAAAATTGAGTTTGGTCCACATAACTCCACATCACAGGATCGTTGCCAGGATCAACTTGGGCTTGAGCATGCGGTATAGTTAGAAAGAATAGTAATGATATGAGAAATAGGCTTGTGAGAGTCTTCATCAACATTATCACTCAAAATTGCCTATAAAGAATTATCCATAATTTTCATCATGTATCCATTAATCATCGTCCTCAGAATCTTCATCCTCGTTTGTCATTGATTCATAGAAACATCTTTTGTAAAATAATACAAATCTTCTAGCAGAAATCACTTGCTATCAAATATCGTCCAAGACATATGAACTAGAGTTAAGATAAACATCCACACATTAGGATATTGTAAAAATGTCACTAGATTTTTGACATCTTTCTTTTATCATTAAAGAAGAGTATCGTTCCTGCCAATAGGACTGCCACTCCGCCAAACATTATTGGATGTATCATATTGCCAAGGATGACAAGTAGCAAGCTATACGAAGCATGTGAAAGAAAAAGATGATAAATTACAATATTGGTCAAAACAAAAAGCTCCATACACACTCCAATAATCAGAATTTTATAACTGCGAATCACAATATGGTAATTTTTGTATAGATCTTAAAGATTTTCAAGTCGTAACCTGGTTCCATCACTTGAATATACTAGTTTAGTACCATTGTGATCGCATTTAGTACATCTGTAAAACTAAATGGTTTTATGATATAGGCCTGGGCTCCTTCGGCAGTACTTTTGTGTATAGTGTTAAAGTTTTCATCTGCAGTTATCATGATGATTTTTGCTTCATGATCAGATGACATTATTTCATGCAAGACAGATACTCCATCTTTTTTTGGCATGGATATGTCAAGCAATAAGACATCAGGATGTACACTGTTGAATTTCTCTATTGCTTCTGCGCCATCCTTTGCTTCTGCAACTAGTTCATGGTGCCCTATGTGAAGCGAGTCTTTCAGAACTAGTCTTGTTGCAGCAGAATCTTCTGCAATCATAATCCGGGCCATGCTTGGCAAGCTCGCATTTTGTATATAACAACAAAGGTGTCTTAGAATTCAAATACACACATTTTTCATAAAATTGTCTTGACCATCACATGACGCTTACATAATTGTCAGAAAATGATATTTCTACATTGCGTAGGAATCATTACTGAATCTTAAATTCGACTTTTCATACTCTAGACATAACAAAGGCGTGATATGTAATCAAACCCCATACCTACAAACTTTCAAAAATCATGCTAGCCTGTATCGCTTCTTATGTATTAATTTCTGGAATCTCACAACAATATGTGGAAGCACAAATTATGCAAACTGGAAAACAACCTGCATGTAATTGTGTAATATTCAGGCTTGATGACATACACGATAATTGGTTACGTTCAGCACAGATTCAGGTCATGAATCTCTTCCTATCAAAGGACCAGAGTCTTTCACTTGGAATTGTAATGAATGCGACTGGCAATGATGGACAGATACTACAGAAAATCAAGGAGGGTCAAGGTAAAGGGCTCTTTGAATTGGCAATACATGGATGGAACCATGTGGATTATACCAAGCTCAGCGAGCAAGACCAAAAGAAAACACTTGACTTGGCCAACAACAAAATGCAAACCTTGTTTGGTGTTAAATCAAATGTCTTTATTCCACCCTATGGCACATTTAACAACTCGACACTGGTGGCCATGTCAAATCTAGGAATTGGAATACTTAGTGCTGGGTCAAGTCATACAAATGATAATAGATTTATTTGGAATCCATCTGTTTCTTCTGAGCCATATTCCATACTCCAATTTCCTGATACTACAGGATTTATGGATGAGCGAAACGGTATATGGCAAACCGTATCAAATTCTGTAATTTTAGATTCTGTCAACAATAACATAGCAAAAAGAGGATACGCTATAGTGGTATTGCATCCACAGAATTTTGTCAAGACTGTAAATGGTCAACAAGTCGATGTCATAGACAACAGTCAAGTAAGCAATCTTTCAAGCTTGATAGATTCGATTCTTGCCAAAAAAATACGCATAACAACATTTGAAAATATAGCCGTCTCAGATCCGCCGCCAAGCCAAGTCCAACCAGCAGCTAATGTGGTAAAAGAAATAGATGTAAAAGAAAGTAATGCAACCCTCAAAGAAAAAAGAACTGCGATTCGAGACATGATCCATCAATGTCATTTAGAGATTAAAAATGCCTCACATAATCACAAACAAGTTGCGCATGATTGCAAGGCAAAGATAAAAAAAGCCAGAGGAGAATACAAGGACTTTGAAAAACAACTAAAATCAGAGTGGAAGCAAGCTAGTGCTCATATCAAAAAGTCCAAGCACGCCGATGATGAATAATTACAAGTTTGTCATTTGAATTACTTTTCTTGTAATGATTCTACTTCTGTTGGGCTATTATTTTTCCTATTGACTACAATTGAGAGAATCACAGAAGACAGTGAAATTATAGCAGCCGCAACAAATATGGCTACATATGCTGTTTCTGTTGGAAATTCTCCGGTCACACCACTTATTGTTCCACGATACGTATCCTGAAATATTCCTGCAAAGACTGGTCCTATAGACATTCCAACCAGGTCCAAAAGCAGTGTCATTCCAAGAGCAATTCCTGTCATCTGCATCGGTACAGAGACCAGTATTACATTAAAGCCGCCTGCAATAGAAAGCGATAATCCAGCTGCAAGTACCGTTAGTCCTATTGAAACCATAAGCTCAGAAGAATGGAACATCACTAGCAAAAAGAAACCAATCGTAGCTATCGAAGTGCCAATCAGTGTTATTGTAGTATTTTTGACTTTGTTCAAAATAAAACCCGAGATGACCGTAGTTATCAAGAACACCACCATGAATGGCAGTTGCACATTTGCAACTGCTAGAGCATCACCTCCAAATCCTAATGGAACAGGACTTCGTACCATTACAGGAATTGTAAGGTATACGGTGAAAATAGAGAGAAACACCAACATCATTATCATAGTAGATGGAAGAAAGTTTCTGTTAGACATTAGTTTCAAATCAAGAAGTGGCATCTTGGTTCTCTTTTCTGTCATGATAAATGCTGCAAGCGATATTGCAGATACTATAAAGAGTCCAACCACATAGAATCCGATTTCTTTGCTTTGAAGAAAAGTAATGCCACTAAGAAACGACACTATTGTTACTGCCAAAAGCAGTGTGCCCTTGATGTCAATTGACTTGTCTACGGGTGCACTGCTCTCTCCACTTGGAGTTGGTTTTGAAACAGGCATGAATTTTAGTATCACTAACCAAAGTGCTATTGCAAAAGGTACAATAGCTAAAAACGTGGCCTGCCAGCCAAAGTTTTGAATTATTGCCGCACCTCCTACAAGACCAATGATAGCACCTGCGGGAAATGTTGCACCAAATATTGTCTGGCCTGTTGCAAATTTCTTCTCTGGAAGCGATTCACGGATAATTCCAAATGCGATTGGGAACATGGACATCCCAACGCCTTGTAATGCTCTTGCAAATAACATAAACTCGATGTTTGTGGCAAATCGTCCTGACAGAACTCCAACGGTATATACTGCCATCACTATGAGTAGCATTTTTTTCTTGCCAAAAATATCAGATAATCTACCTGCAATAGGAGTCATGACAGCTGCTGCAATGATATATGCTGAGAGCAACCAAGATGAAGTGCTATAAGATATTGCAAAATTGCGAACAAAATCAGGAATAGCTGGAAGGATCATGGTTTCATCAAACATGACTATGATACCCAAACAGCTCAAAATGATGAGTGTTTTCCATCCGGAATTGTTCTGGTTTTGATTATTTGACATAAATTACATTCCACTATTGACTTCAGTATTTTTGAAGATTTCTTCTATTTGTTATAGAACTAATATTAGTATTATCTGTTTTGCAAGGTATTATCAGAGTCTATAGAGTAGTTGTAATGATTTTTGTTTATCTTGGAGAATTATTTTCCTAGCCAAAATTTCTAGGTGGAAATATTGTGGAATTTATTACGGTAGTCAGCAATGGATCTTCTGTAAATGTCATTGCCCATCCAGACGGAGACTGGTATGATACCATGATTGATTGTAATTTGGAAGTACCATTAGTGCCTGGTTCAAAATGACACTGGATACCATCAAAGTGAAGATTATAGGAAGATATCGTTGCTTGACCGATTGAATTTTCTGCTAATGCTTTTGCTTTTGGTATGTATCCCACACAGTCTGGTGCTGGATGATTAAGTAGAGATATTGTTTCATCAAATGGTTGTGATACCGAAAAATGATACATTGCAAAACCTCCTATGCTGACTAGAACTATACAACTTGGAATGTAAACAAATGCATGTTTCACGAGATCTTAGAATCATCATTGTTTTAGAGGTTTACGTAGTTTTTCTCTCTTTTTTTCTATATACATCCTATTTTTACTCACCGTCAACAGAAAGGGCATTGGAAAAATTGACCATGTTTGAAATGATTTAAAATTACTATTATAGGCCGACAGAAGATAACTAATTTATGCGACCACTGTTAGGACTAGTGATTTTAATCGGAGGCCTCTTGATTGGAGTCTACTTAATGGCAGATTATCTCTTTCCCGACGTGTTCTGCAAGATGCTTCCTAAGACCAGTGTTGAACCTCATCCAGAGCAACAATACAACTCACAGGTACTAAGTGACATATGTTCTGGAGCAGTCAAATCACATACCTGAAATTATACCTTCAAAGGAAATTACAAGGTTATGAGGTAGAGTTCCAGAATAATGGTACTATACGTCCATGATTTCCAAATTTGGAAGACCAATAATAAATACAGAAAATTGTTTGATTAGCTATGCATGAAACAACTGTAAGATTAGGCCATTGCATCATAAGAGATGATGGTTCACATGTTATTGGCCTAGTTAACAGGGATTTCCTCTTGGATGTAATAAACAAATTTGGAATAAGCAGAGAAGACCTTGGAAAAATCAAGTTTAGCTATTATGATCTGCTTGAGATATACACTGAATTGAAACACTTTGGATTTAGTACAAAATATTATTTGAGACAAAAATCGTTAGTACATAAAGATTCATTTTAACCGCACAATTTTTGAGAATGATTCTATTGTTTTGTAGATTTGATTGATATGCCGTAACCACGTAAGAGTTTGACGTTACTCAAAGACTTGGCAATCTAAACGCAAACAAAAATAGAATATTCCTCAATTAGACGTAAAAATCTACAATCGAACAAAACTTTACATGTGTTTTTCTAATCTATAATGCAAATCTTTGTCCAATCTCTTCCAATTACTTTTTATCAAATCTGTACACCAACGTCCAGATCTAAATCCATCTCTAATCTGGTCATTATGTAGAAAAGTATACGATATTTGGTTTAATTGTTCATCTGAGAAGTCAGTACATTGAGAAAGTATGTCCGAAGTCTTATTTGCTCTATCATACGAGTCAGAATCTCCAAACTCTTCAATTAGTTTATGTATCATTTCTGTACCCTTCTCACTTTTTGAGACCATGGCAAAGAATAATTTTGTAATCTCATCTTTGTCTATTTCTGGAGATATTTTTTTAGCTTGAAATTTAGACATGAATCCGTATGGTACAGTATCATCAAATCGCACAGGAAAGATGAGCTTGTTCAATCCATAAGCTATTCCTACTTCATGGTCAGTATATTGTGCACTGTGAAAATTCTTGGAAAGTAATGTTACAAACAAATCACATTCTTTAATTTTGTTAAACAGTATAGATTCCCATTTATCACCAATCTCGATATCTTCATGAGCTACAAAGATCTTCAATCCATACTGGTTTAATTCATCGGCAAATTTCTTGGCGATTTTCTTGTCTTTGTTTGCATGGCTAAGAAATATTTCAATTGAGGCAGTTACCATATTTTTAAAATAAAATCAATGTTAGATTAATTGTGGTTATTATATAAT
>NZ_RCMC01000068.1 GCF_011319475.1 Candidatus Nitrosotalea sp. FS | reverse complement strand
CGCAACTCTTTTCTTTACATGAAATGAATACGGTTTTGAAAAAATAGACACTGGAATTTACCTNTGCCTTTACAAGAAAATCAGAGTTATCGTCTTCGGACATGGTATAATGGTACCATCGTTGGAACATATAATTGAACAATGTTTCTACAATCATACGCAACTCTTTTCTTTACATGGAATGAATATGGTTTTGAAAACACTGGAATTTGTCCCACAATGCCAGATTGGAACTAATGATCCCATGCCAGTTCCAGACTCTTTTCATATAGTAAACACAAAGTGACTACATCTTGGAATCTAGCATATCATGCGTAGAGGAATCAGTGTACGCTATGGACTACCAGCGGAGGAAGAAAGTNAAGTGACTACATCTTGGAATCTAGCATATCGTGCGTAGAGAAATCAGTGGATATTATGGACTACCAGCATAGGAAGAAAGCCAATGGGTAGAATAGACTCCAAGGAGATGAAGACAGTAGTGGTACTTGCCATAGAACACACACTCTTGAAGATAGGCAAAAAGACATTGGAAAAAGTTCAAGAAGAGATGCATCAAAAATACAAATGCGATATATCAGACTGTTATGAACATCCAGAATACCTAAGCAAGATTCTCAAGGATCTCTTTGGTGATTCACACCATGAAGTTGTAAGAGACGTAAACAAGTATCTTGACGAGTTTGCTTACCAAAAACCAATAGCTGAATTTTTAGCCAAGATCAAGTAACATTAAAACAATTTATAGTTGTTCAGGATTTGGTAAGTTCCTACACAATACTGTCTCATTTTATTCTCTAAAACAATGGTAAAATTATCAGATATTCTCATGGGTATTGAACTAAAACTGTGATACTCATCAAAGGTTCAAATCTACTAGAAATAACCTGCAAATACATTAGAACACAAGTTTCATACTTGTTTTTCTCTGTTAATCATAGTCCAACAACAACATTCCTGCCAAGTACAGTTTGGACATTGTTTTGGAGATACACTTTTCTTACACTCATCAGGCAAACAGTTACAGTCTGCACATTTTACCTGCATTCTTTTTTTAATTCCTTGCAAAATATAGTAGACGTGTCTTTGATAGTACAATTGTTGAAACTATTGCAATCACAAGTACAATTGATGCTAGTGTACCAAACTCAGGAACTGCACTGGTAGAGATCTTGTCTATCGTATCTGCAAATACAGCAGCTGGCTGTGGACCGTCTATCTCAGTTGTTGTACCATCTGGTGCCAGTATAAAGAAAGCCGGAGTCTCCTTTACCCCTAGAGATGTACCAACTGCCTTGTTGTGTGATACCCTGTCAGCATATTTTCCTGAATCAAGGCATGAATTGAATTGATTTGCATCAAGCCCGATTTTAGATGCAATTGATTTTAGATTGCTTGAGCTGGCCCAGCCTGACTGGATTGCACCTTGGTTTTGATATAAATAATCATGATAATCCCAGTATTTTCCCTGATCACTTGCACAATAAGCTGCCTGTGCAGCAACTGGAGAATCTGGACCTATGAATGGAAAGTCCATGAAATACAAATTGGCCTTGTTGGTATCAATGTAGTTTGTCTTGATTGTAGACTCTTCATTTTTGAACCACTGGTCACATTTTGGACACTGATAGTCACCAAATTCCACTATTGTTACCTTGGCACCAGCAGAACCCATCACCGGTGCTGCCATTGATGTGTCAATTTTTTCATTTGATATCATGGAACTATTCATCATTGATTCACCGTTCATCATGGAACCATTACCCCAGCTTCCCGACATGTTACTTTTCATAGAATCATCATGCATCATGGTACCGCTTGACATTGAATCATTTTTCATCATTGTACCACCTGACATGGAACTGTCTGCACTAACTTGCGATACAGTCAACAATGTTATTGAGGCAAAAGCGATTAAGAATAACTTTTCCACATTTTGCATTTGCAGATAGAATCACATTTTTGCTTATAACTTTTGTTCCAAATCTATGTGGCATTTTGACAATGTTTTGATATGGTACGAAAACATTTTTTCACAGTACAATTTGGAAAAAGAGTTAAATCGTAAATTTGCCATTTTATGTCATGTACATAATCAATACTATGGAGTCATCATGCAAAAACAAGCAATACTGTTAGTATTTTCAAATCTGCGATACACTATTTTATCAATATCCATTTTTGCAGGATTACTAATTTCACTATCATTTCTTTCAGAATTCATCTTTACTAGTCCAAGACTCATTTTTTACGTACCCTCATACGCAATACCCAATTTTTTGCTCATAATAATAGTGGCTGCACTGTCAGGTCTTGTGATAAGCATGAGCATTTTTAGGATCCGCATGATGAGAAGTGGGATAAAGTCAGGCTCTGGATTTATTGGTTCCATCATAGGCGCAAGTGCCGGTGCCTGTAGTTGCGGCTCGATTGGATTTGCGGTGGTTTCGGCTTTTGGAGCAGTAGGTGGAACTCTAACTGCGTTTCTTACCAACTATGAAATTCCTCTAAGACTTGTGTCAATTGGAATTTTGATCTACACATATTACGTAACCGCAAAAGGATTAACTGCGGAATGCAAGATTCAGAAATAAATTAATTTTCTAAATCAGTTTTATTGATAATGATTTTTTATCTAAAGATATCAAGAACTGATCCGTGTGACAAATGATAGGTATTGAATTGATTCATCTACCCATAAGGTTTTTAATCAAATTTTCACTTTATCATGATTTTTTCCGATCTGCAAAAAACTCTTAAATGAGTAGATTATCTACCTAGGTAGTAGATCTACTATGAGAAAATCTCTGGTCACAGGAGCAATCGGCGGTGGAGCCGCAGTCGTGATAGCCATAGTGGTATTAACACTTCACGGCTCTACCTCTCAATATTCCCTGTATGTAGACGCTAGGACTGAGACAGGCGATGGGGTATCAGAATCACATGTAACTATCCAAAACTCAGGTTATGCACCACTAACAAACCTCAAAGTCGACTATGGTAACTCTACAGACAAGATTCCAGTCCTCAATCCGGGGGAAAGAGTAGTCCTGTCTCCACCGTCTTTGTCAAAATCAGTTACAATTACTGATGATCAAGGTCTTACCGTGACAAAGCCTTTTTCAGAATTTAATGAGTAGATAAAATCATGCATTTAACAGCAAACCGAAAAATCTTTGTAGCTATCGGTATTGCAGTAATTGCAACAATTGCCTTTTTCACATATTCAATGCAAAATGAAGAAAGAAATGAAACTGGACAAAATAATGCAAGTCTTAATAGTAAATCTCTTGATTTGGTTCAGAGCATCTCATTACCAAATGTCTCTGGAAGAATAGATCATATGGATATTGATATTGCAGGACAGAGATTGTTTGTATCTGAACTAGGAAATAATTCCATAGACATTATTGATCTAAAAACTGGAAAGCGTATCAACTCCATCTCTGGACTACATGAACCTCAAGGTATTGCCTATGTTCCGGATGCCAGAAAAATTTTTGTTGCAAATGGAGGAGATGGTACTGTTCAAGTTTTTGATTCAGATACTTTTTCTCTTGTAATGACAATATCTCTTTCAAACGATGCAGACAACATGCATTATGATGCCTATCAAAAATTAGTATATGTGGGCTATGGAAACGGAGGTCTGGCTGTAATAGATCCTGTAAAAAATACCGTGATTGACACCATAAAACTAGATGGTCACCCAGAATCCTTTCAGATCTCAGACGAATTGCAACCTGGAATCTTTGTCAATGTACCAGAAAGTAATTCCATATCAATAATAGATGCACAAAAAGGATCAGTGATTACAAAATGGCCAAACAGTGGAGCAAGCGGTAATTATCCAATGGCATTAGATGAGGAGGACAGAAGGCTATTCACAGTTTACAGGTCTCCGTCTCAGCTCTCTGTACTTGATACCAATACAGGCAGCCCAGTGGCAAAATTAGATGTGGTAAATGATGCAGACGACATCTGGTTTGATGGGAAAAATAAGCAGATCTACCTTACTGGAGGCGAGGGTTATCTGGATGTAATATCCCAAAAGGATCAAAATGACTATCAAGAGATAGCAAAGATTCCAACAGGCCAGGGTGGTAGGACATCTCTTTTTGTGCCTGCGTCAGATAGGCTGTACATTGCAATCCCAGACTATTTTGGACAGGCTGCAAAAATTGAAGTTTTTGAGACTCATAAAATCAAATAGCTAATCGATGTCACGTTTGGAAGATTTTGCATTCCATTCCAATTCCAAGTGGATCTCAAACTTGTCATGGCCTTCTTTGCTCTTTTCCTTGGCATAAAGAAACTTGAACTCTAGTGGTTCGGTGGGATTTTTTACAGAAAATTTCTTTGCAGATGGTATGATCTTGTTCATTTCAAAACTCGATGTACTCTGCAATGATTTTGCAATATTTGTAAAGACTTTAGCCAAGTCATCCTTGGCAATTTCAGATTTGTGGCGAAACACAGCTTGATGGGTCTCCCAATGATTTTCTATTATCTCAGCCATCTTTGACCAGTGGATCATGGACTCTGCAAGCTCATTTTGGCCCTTTTCTGTTATTGCGTAATGTTTTCTGTCTGGTGCTTTATCCATAAACTCAACCTTGCTTGTTACCGACTTGCTCTTCTCGAGTTTTTCCAATGCAGGATAAATTGTACCTGTTTTTGGTTTCCAATATCCTGAGAATTTTTTTTCAAGTTCTTTTATGATTTCATAACCATACATGGGTCTCTCCGCTAGTAGCAACAATAGCCATAATGAGACTGCTCCTACCTTCATTCCCTTTTGTTTTATCATGATATCATCACTCTGTATATTGTGCTAAACAAATCTTATATAAGTAGATCATCTACATAGTTAGATATCAGTAGTGTTCTATGAAATGGGTAACAAGAGAGCATGCAAAGGTAGACAGAATAGCTTGTCCGTGGCTAATCAAGAATTTTGTAGACAAGGATGCTGAATTTCTATTTGTCCCAGTTGATAAGGTGATGCAAGTTGCAAAGGAGCAAAATGCCACACCATTTGACGTGCCACATGTAGAACTAGGTCATCATGACGATGAATGCTCCTTTGATGCCATTGTAAAAAGATACAGTTTGGATAAAAAAGATCCATCTCTTGCGGAGGTTGCCAAGATAGTGCGAGGAGCAGACACTTCAAACAGGACACTTACGCCACAGTCTGAAGGCCTGCTAGCTATTGCATATGGATTTAGCATGAATACAAAAGATGATCATGACAACATGAATAAACAATTTCATGTCTATGATGCACTCCATAGTTTTTGCAAATGGAGAATGAACCATCAAAATTAGAGAGTATTANTAACCATCATATCATTTGGTATTGTTTCGACAAATCCATCCTACTCTTTGTGTATAGGAACATTCCAACCAAGTATACAAAAAGACAATGGAACTGATGCAGAAGGTTATCATACTTATTTGGCATCCATTAATAATAATCAAACATATCCCATCAAATACAAGATTTCAGGTGACGCAGTGATAGAAACAATATCTTCAGAAACAATATCTCCAACTTTGAGCATTATTGTACGGGAGGTTCCACAAGGAGGCAGTCTTACTATTCAACTTCCAACAAAATTGTTAGGTCTTTACAGTGCAGGTGGTTACAATGTTGCTGAAGGTGCCAGATGTGCAGCCATTGTTGGGAAAAGTTTTCCAACGCCAATAGAATCGAATTTGAATTTTACCACTGTAGAGTTTCCATTGACGAACTATAGTGGTGTAGATGAAATGATCTACATAACAGGAAACTACCAGCAACCAACAACTACAGCAGAATTTCCTTCACCATTAAAACAATTCGAATCGGGAACTTCAGCAAATGATGTTACATGTAGGCAAGGATTGCAGTTGATTTTCAAGTTTACAAATGGTACTCCTGCATGTGTAACATTTCAAACCAAGGAAAAATTATTGGAAAGAGGATGGGGAACCGAAGTTCTTGCGCATTCTCATCCTCCAATATNACCAAACCCACCCGCCAAGTCAGATTTCTAATAATCTTTTATTATTTTTAATATGGTCATGTTAGCAAAAATGCTATTCTCAGGATAACAATCCCACATTATTCCATTGTTTATTTTGTAAAAGGAATTGTCTGAGCAATTAGTATCATACTCCTTTGGACTATTATCATATTTCCATCCAAATGCATTTAAGATTCCCTGATATCCATGTCCCCGTACAAGCGTGATGGTATCGTTTTTGTAGTTCACATCCACTTGAGCATATAATGGATTTGCATAAAGGTATACCACCTTTGGATGATGAGTTATTGCATCAAACTCTTTTTTTGTCACATATTCATTGTGAAGAACAATAACCTTGTCATAGTGGTTTAGGATCTCTGGATTTTGGTCAACATCAAGGTCTGTTATGGTGTCATAGCCAAGCAGAGATAGTGCACCAACAGCATTTTCGCTTGCAGCAAATCCTCCAGGCATGTCAAACACAATCTTTTTTGTAAGGCAGCTTGAATCGCAATCATTCCTGTAATAGGTGTAAAATCCAGGCTCCCAGTATGCAGTGGATGTAAAGATGGGAACTATTACAACGGCAGTGTGTGGCTTGTCCCACATTGCTATTCTGTCATAGGTGCCGTTGGCCTCAAATTCTGGCTTTAATGCAAAGTGCGCTTCTATTGGAACTGGTTTTCCATCTATGATAGTAAAGTCCTTTGAATATGCATACATCCTAAACAGTGGGGAATAACCATGGTATGATACTTCTGTAAGTCCCTTCTTGTCTATTATGCTAAGAGTTTTGTCAGAGACTTGAATGGAATTGTTCTTTATGAGATACTCAATTGAGCTTTCAAACTCTTCTTCTGTGATAATATTGTCTGCATAATATCTTGCTACACCCTTGAACCAGGATGGAATTTTATCATTTGAGCCAGGTACATTATCAGGTACTGTAACAGTCTTTGTTTGAATCAAATAGGATAATGCAATTAGGAATTTCTTGTCGTGTGTTTTATTTTCGGACCACCACTTGGCGGTGTTTTTTACCCATTGTGGAATTTGGTGCTTGTCACTTTGTGCATATACAAGATTTGATGTTACAAGTGTAGAGATTAGGAGTAAAATAAGCAAATTTTTGTAGATAGACATTCGTTCAACTGATCCCTAGTTTTTTAGGAAGAAATATGCATCCAGACAACGAGATGATGCTTATTCATAACTATATAATATTTTTGGAAAAAAATTCAT
>NZ_RCMC01000094.1 GCF_011319475.1 Candidatus Nitrosotalea sp. FS | reverse complement strand
GTTAAACTCTACTACTCTTGATCTTTGGACACAATCATTTTCGGCAAAAATATTGAATGGAACAATTTCAACGGTCATTGATAACGCAACTCAATTACCACAAGAGATTGTGGTAGGAAATCAAAATATCGCTGGTATAAACGAGGCACAGAATTTCCAGTCATCCATATCTCTGAATACATCATTTCCATCACTAACAAATGGAACAACTGTAGTTAATACGATTAATATGACAAACTACACACTTCCAAATTCGACTTCAGTTGTATCTATAATTCCAACCATAGTCACACCGGCTAATACAACATCACGACAATTCATAGCGACTCCGCCTCTTAACATAGTTCCAGGTCAAGAGATGATAATTCCTGTTGCAGATTCTGCTATTCCAAGTTTTGGTGGATTAAAAGAACTTGATTTCCAGTCCTCTCCTAATGCAACTCCAACTGGGGGTAATGCTACCAATGAATGGTTTACAGCAGAGGTTGATAACAAACTTCCCTCAACAATCTCTGCTGATGGTATAGATGGAATCATAGTTCTTTTCATCAACATCCAGTATCCATATGACGATACTGGTGTTGGATTTAATTGGGGAATTCCAGCAAACCATGCCAAACCACCGACAATGACATTGGTCATAAACAAGACTGACCAACTGGGAATACAAAATGACTCTAATGGGTGTCCTGTAATCGATGCATATACCTTAAGCTTGGGTTCATGGACTAGCAACGGTCTTGGCGAAGTGTCATCTAGTTCCATCAGTCCAACACAATGTCATGTAAAAATACAATCTCAACATCTCTCCAAGTTTGCCTTTTCTATGCGACACATAGGAAATGTCAAGCCTTCTGGTCCAGGTCAATTTGGTGTAGGCGAAGTTTCAGATTCCATCAGTCCAATAAATTGGCAAGGGTATATGGATAAAGTAACTGCATCAAACTCTGAGCAAAACACATCGCCACAAAATGCTTACGCATTATCATCTGATGGTAATGTTGCAACCAGTCCAGGCTTTAGCAATATTGAGTGTAGCAAAGGTCCTGGATATACATTGATGACTGGAACGTATACAAATAATGGCAAGTCTGACGAAATAGATTTCCTACAAATGTCTCTACTTGATAAAGAAGGACATGTTATAGCCACAGGAAATGGTATGATACCGCATGCCAATGCACATGAACCCACGTTCTTTTCTGCCATAACTAGAACCGATAAGGACTTTGCATCATGTACAGTTCAAATTGATAATTCCATATCCAAATAAAAATTGAATTTTATTTTAGATCGTCAGTTTTACCAAAAGATTTCATTTTTGGTTTTTTGAATAACTTGACGTGACTGTAAATTCCAAATGCAAATAAAATGTATGACCACATGTACAAGATATTGATTGGATTGCTACTGTAGGATGATTTGTCAATGTCTAGGAAGAAAAATCCAGAATCAGCTATAATATTTAGTATGATTGCAATGCAGGTAAAAGACCAAAACAAGCCCACTTTGCCTTTGATAAATAATAATACTCCCAAGACTGCTGGAAACAAGATCATCGTATCGGCAATTGGATATACGGCACCCCACAAAATTTCAAAAATGGAAGCATCTCTATTAAGAGAATATGTTGAATATATTGTTGGAATGAAAAACATGAGACTTGCAAGGGCTGCATAGGCAAGTAATTTGTTAGAGATAGCAAGTCGGAATGGTTTTAGATAATATATTGAAAAAACAAACAACAATGAATATCCTGCAAGATAAAACCAGTCTCCTTGTTCTGGAAATGGGGATAGACGAGATATGATTTCAGAATTTAACCATGTGAGCTCTGCAGCAAACCAAAGTGATGCAAACCCTGCAAATAAGAGATATGCCTTTCCATGTCCTCCGCCTAGTCTGAATTGCACTGCGATAATTATTGATAATACAAACAGTCCTCCTGATAAAAACACCATGAGAAAGTCTGTAGTTACATCTGCTGCATTCTTGCTTATGATGTTTGAAATTAATACCGCAAAGCCAACCGAAAGAAGACCGAATACAAATAACTTGTTTCGTCTTACGTTTTCATTCTCTGTTTGCATTCTATTTTGTTAATACTTTGAGGAACTCGCCTACTGGTCTTTCTTGGCTGAATTCCCCCAGGTTTTTCTTGATCTTTGCTATCACTGCAATATCTGCATAACCGAATATCTCTCTGAGTACATTCTTCAGATAATCAGGATTTTCTAGGCAGTCCGCAAGTGCGCATTTGTACTTTTGAATCAGACTGGTGTTGACTATATCTAATGTAGGTCCGCCCATGTCGTTTAGGGCATCTTCTACAGCTGCTGTAAACAGCTTTTTGTTATCATTCATTATCTCTTTGTCATTCAATTTTTATTCTCACCTATTGATTTTTTTAATAAAGTCAGGATTAACGGCATACTGATGCCTCCTCCCATGAGTAATCAAATAGATTATGCATGGCATCAATCAAAGGCTTAGAGTCTGACCAGACTGCAAATATGTCATTTGAAGGATGTGTAGCATTTCTCAAAAACATCAATATTTCTCGATTGTCTTTTAATACAAAACATTGATTGTCAGTTTTACTTGTGGGCATTATCTTTATTCTACGCTTGTCTATTTTTTCAACATACTCTGGAACCGTATGTGCAGGTGAGACTATGATCCTGACATTGAATATGGAATTTGGTAATGTATCAAAAATATTTGAATGATAAAATCTGGAAAGATCCTTGACAGAACCAAAAATTAAAAATTCTTCTCTTGCAGTATTTACCATGTTTGATATTTTAGTAAAGATTTGTGGATTTCCTTGTAGCATTTGTAATTTTTCTTTTTCATCATCAATTGTCTCTATTGCAAGCGTGGGAACTGCATTCCATAGTTCTGAGATCTCGTCTTGCTGTTTTGCAAGTGTGTTGATTTTTTCTTTTTCTGCATCAATCAATATTGATATTGTTTTTTCAATTGGTAACGCAGAATATCTTGTAGGCGATGAAAGCTCGGCAGTGACTATTCCACGATTCTGTAATGTGTTTATGATGTAATATGTTTCTGTTCTGGGAAGACCTAGAGCTTTGAAAACATCTGGAGCAGTTTTGGGACCAAACTTGCCCAAAAATATGTACACCTTGGCTTGGTTTGATGTTAGACCAAATTTCAAAAGTTCGCCCTTAATCTTTTCAAGTCGCATTTTGTTATCATACATATGAGAGCCTGGATCAGAATCAAAAACTGTCAAGTTCTTCTCTTTGTCGAGCATTCTTGATGAGTTCTCTATACTCGTTTTAGGTATAAAAGTTCTATCTGAACTTGAATTGACTTGGCGCAACTGACAAGTCTTCAACTATGAATACCCCAAGATTCTGCCTGTCTCTGCATCTATCATCACTTTTTTGACATCTTTGGGCATCAATCCTGTTTTTGCAGAGACGGTCCATACATCGTCTTCTAAAAGAACATCACTCACTATGATTGAATGGTATTGTTCTAGGAATCTTCTTGCTATCTCCTTTGCTTTGAATTCATCAATTGTCAATCTAGTTTTGATAGTATCGAAACTTCGATAAGACTTGTTATAGATCACTTTGTGACATGAAAACCTTTATTACATTCAGATTTTCGTTGGTTTTATCTTCAAAAGTAATCGTATCATTTTATCGTCATCTTTTAATCTAATTTTGTGTTAAATACTTTAGAAAATGTCATCTAGTATGATAACTCCGTTTCTTGATGAAAAATATCTTAATCTTGAAACATATAGAAAAAATGGCCAAGCGGTAAGAACACCTGTCTGGTTTGTCGTCGATAATGGAATCATATATGTTGCAACACCGTCTACTACTGGCAAAGTCAAACGTCTTACACATAGTAAGAATATTCGTATTGTGCCTTCAAACATGAAAGGCATACCAAAAGGAAACTGGGTTGATGCAACTGCATACTTTGCAAACGAATTTGAATCGTCTCAGGTAATTAAACTTCGCAAGAAAAAATATGGTATCATGGCAAAACTAATTGGTCTGTCCGTATACAGAAAAGGCAAACCTGTTGTAATTGGTATCAAGATTTGAATTTAATCTGTAATTTGAAATACTCTCTCAGATAACCATGTGTTTAATCTACAAAGTTTTCTATGATGTGATTAACTTGAGAAACGCTGCAAAAATGGGGCTTGAGAAATACTGACTTGACATTACTTGTTTTGCTGGAGGACTTGAGTTGGTAACTGTGTTTCCAGGTGCTCCCATGGTCAATGTTGCGGTATGGAATTTTATAATGACTGCATATGATTTTTCATTATAGTTGACTGTAAATGACTTGTCTCTTTGAGCATCATCCAAAGTTACAATTTCTGCAATGCCGTCTGCACCATAATCTCCGAATATTCCTACGTTTGGTTGTAGCTCTAGTATTGTAAGTGGAATGGAAAACTCATTGATTGATAAAGTTCTGTAAAACCCACTGCTTGCTTTTGTTATCTTTTGTATTGCATTTGGCTGTAACGATGCAACTACTACTCCTTGTGGTGCTGGATCCTCTGTTAGTCTGCCATTGTGATTGAACATCATGGAGGATAAATTACCACTTAGATTCTGCATGGCAATTGTTCCATCGGCATCAGGTGCTCCGCTTCTGTCAAATGCCTGATAGTATACTGTGTTGTTTGTACTAGCTGTCCCCCAGGTCCATGAATCCTCCTGAGTTGGATCGATGTTGAGTTGAGGATCAATCACATCACCATGCACATTTGCACTTCTTGGCCAATCCATTCTACTACTTACGATTCCAATTTCACTGGACGGAATTCTGTCAAAATTAAGCTCAATAGATTGGACTCCAGACCCTCCTCTGTTGTATTGAACTGTTACTTTTGTATTAGGACCAAAATCATATAGCTGAATTATTGGCCATGCATCAATTAATGCTTGGTTGTTAGACTGCTGAGCTATTTGACCAGCTTTTCCTAAATTCAAATTTAATGTTTTATTTTCTCTTACGACATGATCTAGTAAATTAGATTTTGCGCCTGTAATGCTAGGTATTGCATGATCAACAATTCCTGTGCATGTTGCAGATATTGTAGTTAGTGGACTTTGACTTCCATCTGATGATCCAGGTGCACTTCTTGCTATTGCGATTCCACTTGTCTGTGCAAAATCAACGCCTGTTGCAACAATTGCACTTGAAGGAGAACAAAACTTGCCAAAATCAAGGCCTTTGCCAGAAGCGCTTATCTGCGTAGCATCTGCGATTTGGGCTTGTTTACTGTCTGCAAAATATGCATACCAGTTTCCATCAGTTGCCTGAGCCATTCGTAATTTTTTTCCATTCACTGTGACATCGGGCTCACCGTATGCTTGATCCAATCTATTTATGTTAGGGTCGATTACAATTACTTGAATTACTTGAGGTCCTGCAAAATAGTTTTTAAAAAATGAATTTTCTGCAGAGACATACAGATTTGGGTTTGATGAAATGTGTTGGGTAGGCTCGTATTGTGGAAGTAATGGCTCGATTGCACTAGCCGGTGTTGTCATAATTCCTGCAAAAAGCATGACTAGTAGGAATACCGAAATTATAAGTCTGTGTCCTTGTTTTATCTGGTTGTAAAATTTCTCCCCTATTTTCATATGATTAAACTCTCTGGTGTCATAAAATACTAGATTCATTTAGTTTTAACTATTTTGATATATGACGTGTCCGGGATTGCGTACTTTAGTGAAAATTTACAACGTGATTTGATAAATTATGGAATATCCTTTAACCGCTTGCATGATATGACAACAATATTTGTTGTAACGCATTACCATAATTGATAATAATCATCATAGTCTAGTCATCAGGGAAGACAAGGGATACAAAAAATGGGAAATGGTTTGAACAATAATTATGTTTTAGGTAATACTTCTGATGAAATTGAGAGACTAAAGATCCAATCTGCTTTATTTGAACCCCTGACTAGAGACTCTCTGTTGAAAGGTGGCATACGAAAAGGAATGAAATGCTGTGATGTTGGTTGTGGACCTGGTGAAGTCACAAAAATGATGGGTAATATGGTTGGAAAAAGCGGTNTGGGAAATGGTTTGAGCAATAATTATGTTTTAGGTAATACCTCTGATGAAATTGAAAGACTAAAGATCCAATCTGCTTTGTTTGAACCTCTGACTAGAGACTCTCTGTTGAAAGGTGGTATGCGAAAAGGAATGAAATGCTGTGATGTGGGTTGTGGTCCTGGTGAAGTCACAAAAATGATGGGTGATATGGTTGGAAAAAGTGGCAAAGTGGTAGGATTTGATATCAATGAAAACTATATCAAATATTGTAAGGCATCAACAAAACAAAAAAATGTCTCATATGTATGTGATAATATAATCACATCAAAAACTCTACCTGCTGAAACCTTTGATATTGTGTATTCAAGGTTCATGTTTGTGCATTTGAGTAACAAGGCAAATGCATTGAAACACATGACTCGTCTTGCAAAAAAAGGTGGCACAATAATAGTCCAGGAACTTGATCATGCTCCTGATTCCTGGCTATCCTATCCAAAACGAAAGGGTGTGAATACTCTGAGAAAGATCTATGTAAAACTTGTAAAAAATGCTGGAGGCGATCCTTATTCTGGTAGAAAATTGTACAAAATGTTTGTTGACCAAAATCTTGATAGTACTATCGAGTCCTATTCGCCTTGTCTTGTGATGGGACGTGAGCCTTTCAACTCGCTTGGATGGAAGATTGCACTTAGTCTGAAACCACAAATTTTCTCTCTTGATCTTATGAGTAAAAAAGAATTCGATGACATGCTAAATGATCTCAAAGAAATGTCGCAAGACCCACATAGTTTTGTGCTTTATGCAAGACTTTTCAGCGTGATAGGGAGAAAGTAGTTTCAATAATGACACTGCAAGAAACAAGTAATGGAAAAATTAATGTAATAAAATATTCATCTACTGCACCATCTGATAAAATAGTATTATGCATTCATGGATTTTGCTGTGATGGAAGGATATTTGATTATCTTGGAAACTCTCTTGCAAAAAATGGGTTTGATGTGTACAGTATTGATCTACCTGGTCATGGAAAATCATATGGGGAAAAAGGAGATCTTGACTTTGATGCATGTCTAGCATCAATACATGATCTTGTCACAAAATTAAAGGGTACTTCAAAACTATTCATTCTCGCTCATAGTTTGGGATGTACATATGCACTATGGTATGCTCACACTTTTAAAAAATCCGTTGATGGGTTGATCTTATTTGCACCATATGTGCGAATACCTAGTATAAAGAAACGAAGTGA
>NZ_RCMC01000017.1 GCF_011319475.1 Candidatus Nitrosotalea sp. FS | reverse complement strand
TATCTTGGGGGATATGGTACTGCAAAATGCCCCGCTTCTTTTTCCTGGCCGGATGGTAGAATCCACATGTCTTTGGACAAAGACTCTTTTTGCGTATTCGCCTAGCTGAGGGCTGAAATCATTTAGTGTATCCAGAACAAGTTTTACTGCCTTGTCATAATTGTATTTTTTTTCCTCTCTTTTTTGAATCGGTGCATAAATGTCATATCGTCTCAGTTTTTTCATCTTTAGTATGCGAGCCTTTTGCAAAAAGAACTTGCGAAACGTATCCGAGTTTTTCTTGCAGACAGACAACAATGCGTCAACTGTCTTGTCGTCAGTGTCATTTCCAATGTTTCTAACTGATATTGGAGACGAGTATCCGCGTATCTGGATGCATTCGTCTTTCCAGTTTGAAACTATGTTTTGATAAATCTCTCCAAGGACACCCTTGTTCTTGTCAAACTCGGACAATAATGCTTTGTATGCAATCTCTCTTGTCTTTGGCTTGGGGCTTCGAATCAGGACTGATAATTCTTCTCTGTTGTATCTTTTTGTCTTGCCGTCAATTTTTACCTCAAAAACAAACGCATTTGTTATCTTGTCATAGATTTTGACAAGGGCAGAATGCCCTGTGACATCTAGCGTGTTGATTATCCTTTCTTCTGGTTCTGTAAGAGAATATTTGGCAAGTAGGCGCTTGTATCTTAAAAACTCGTGCAACTCTCCTGATGACTTCATCAGTCTCTGGGCATTTTTCTCATCAATCTGCTTTTTCCACCATTGGTCAAAAAACAGGGTCTGGTTTTCAAGCTGAGCCCCTAACTTTCTCATCCTTGAAACTAGTGATGTTGCCTTGTCTGACTGGGTGTCTGATGAATATTCTAATGATGCATAGCCTGAAACTCTGCCAAATTCATCGGTAATGTCTTCTAATGTGTGAAGCATTGACATGAATTTCTTCTCAGATATGGTAGACTTGAGTATCTTTTTGTTCTTCTCAAAGTTTTTGACATTGTTTTGTATGATTTTTAGGCGTTTTTCAAAGTGTGACGACTCGGGATCCTTTACAAGTTCGCTTAGATCCCATTTTTCCTCCTTGAAAACTTGCATCCGACTCCAACTTCTGGTTTCTTCTTAAAATACTATGTGGAAATCAACTGTCTTGGTTTTGTGGTACCAAGTATTGATTTGAAATAGAATAATTCTTCAGAAAATTGTCTAGTATGATTGATATGAACAATTTGTGCACACGTCTTAAATATGAAAATTATAATATTACTTGCATGAGCATGACAGCATGGCATTGTTATAGATGTAACCTGACTTTCAAGGAAAAGTCTCATGTTGTTATGCATAAAGAAATCTCCCGACATGATGCAAGAGAAGTAGAAATTCCAGAATAGATTTTCTACTTTTTTGTCTCCATGTTATATCAAATCTTATTCTACGTAAAATCCTGCAAGTGTTTATTTAGCCCAAAAATAAGTTAGTCGTTCGTGGACCATCACAATTTTAAGGGAAAAGACATTCCTCACCTGAAGATAAAACCCAACATGGGTATTGATGATCTGGTAGATATTTTCTCAAGTACTGGCTATAATGCCAGGCAACTTGGAGATGCTGCCAAGTTATACTGTAAAATGATTGAAGATGATGCTACAATATGCCTTACCGTGGCAGGTGCAATGACACCTGTTGGATTCGGAGGCCTGTTCAAATCCTTGATAGAGCGCGGCTTTGTTGACTGGATAGTCTCAACTGGCGCAAACGTATACCATGAGGACCATTTTGCGTGGAATCTGCCTGTAAAGCAAGGGCACTTTGAGGTGGATGACATGGTACTCTATGAAAAAGACATTGTACGAATCAGGGATGTCTACATCAAAGGTGATGAAACCCTCAAGGCAGAAGACAAGATTGTCCAAAAAATGTTTACAAAGAATTTGCTTGACAAACCATTTACAACAGCTGAATTCTGTAANATTCTGTAACGCAATGGGAAAATACTCTAAACAACATTCTAAAAATCCAGAACGCAGTTTTGTTGTAACTGCATATGACTATGATGTTCCAGTCTATGTGTCCACCTTGAAGGACTCGTCACTTGCATTAGACTTGGCACCTCTACGACTTGAAAACAAGATACACAGTCTTGACTTTGTACGAGAGATAATAGAACAGGCAGCAATTTTGTACAATTCCAAAAAGTCTGGAATATTGGAATTGGGCGGAGGTGTGCCAAAAAATACTGCACAGCAAACAGGTCCACTACTAGATCAAATACTTGGTTTAGGTCATGGAGGACAAAATTACATTATTCAAATTACTGATGCACGACCAGACACTGGTGGTCTTTCTGGTGCAACACTGCAAGAAGGAAAGAGTTGGGGCAAGGTAAAGGATGCTCATGAAGATGTGATAATGGTATACACTGATGCAACCATCGCATTTCCAATAACTCTGCCTTTATGCACTAAGCAATGAAAAACCAAGAAAGCCAAAGAGGCTGTACAAGAAACTGCCCAAGTATTATGAAGACCTGTCCAAGGCATACTTTAACAAAAAGCGTTAGACTGAAAATTTCTAAAATCTAATAAAAGAAAATCAAGTGATGTATTTTATTGTCTATTTAGAATCGACTGAATCTTGCTTTTTCTGTGTCTCGGTCGTCCTTTGTTGCCTTTTTCCACTCTTTGTAGTGTTCTTTGCAAAGAATCGCCTTTTTCAAACCATTAGGAATGCCCACTCCGGTTCCTTCTACCTTTGAGGCTGTAAGGGATCGTACACCGTCATTATCGCATCCTGTGACACTACATTTTGCACCTTTTGATATGAGGCCCATGAGAGTTCTAAAACGCACTATTATATCAGATTTTTTGATTTTTTGTTAAAAGCACAAGAAAGTTTGTCAGACATGCTCATAGATACATGGTATAAATTATTGTTAGATATGTGGCTGGTATCAGATGCTTAACAACTTTAGAGAAGGCCTCAAGCCTACCTTGCAAAACATTGGCAAAGTTTTTGCTGCAACAGGATTGTCTGCAAATTTCTGGACTGCAATAGGACTGGGCTTTGCATTTGCATCTGCAATAGTTTATGCAATTCATCTGGATTATTCTTTCATCTTAGGTGGTATCCTGTTGCTTGTTTCGGGATTCTTTGACATTGTTGATGGACAAGTTGCACGCATCACTGGAAAGACATCTAAAAAAGGTGCATTTCTTGATTCTGTCTTTGACAAGATTGCTGAAGTTGCAATATTTCTAGGAATTCTAATTGGTGGATATCAACAAGGCTATCTGGTACTGTTGGCAATAGGGTTATCATTACTTGTAAGTTACACCAGGGCACGAGCAGAATCTCTTGGCGTACAGCTCCAGGGTATTGGCATTGGTGAGCGTGCAGAAAGATTGCTTGTAATTGCAATAATTGGAATGATTGGTTTTCTAAATTATGCTGTGGTAATTGTCGCAATAATTGCTGGAATTACATTTGTTCAGAGAATAATTGCAACATCTCGCGGAATAAAAGACTAGATTATCGTAGTCTGCCAGTTTGGCGTCTTGAATCTGCTGATCTGATTTTTAGGATTCCAAAGTGTATTGCACATGAAATACAGTACCATTTGAGTACGGTTGGTGCTGCAATGTATGCGCCTTGAGCTCTTAATTCCTTTGCCAAAGTGTGCTCTACCAAGTTTAGTCTTGATGTTACCTTCTTTGCCTTGTCTCGTGGGACTGTAGCACCACAGTTTGTACACTGGATACGATCAGAGGAACCCTTTCCTCCCTTCTTTCGTCCACGACTTGCACGCTTTAGTGGCATGTTTTACCTGTATGGAGCCTCTTTATAACGATATTTGACGGGTCTTGTTTTTGTTAAATTTGTGCTCTGGACCACAAATTCTTGCTTTGATGGTACGTTTTCCAGATTATACAAAACAATCATTGTACCGATCAATGGTTTGAACATTTGTTAAAATTTAAATTCGATATAATTTCAGATCGGAATATGCGTGGCTTGTGTCATGTATGCCTGAGCTCAAATGTTGAGATAACACTGGATAAAGGCAAAACAATCTGCCAGACCTGCCTAAAGAGTCAGAAAAAGGACTAAATGGAAAGGTACCGGCATGAAATCAAATGAAGATTGCAATTTTTTCACATTGTACAATAGATGAAATATCACAAAATGGTACTGTAACTACTACAGCTGGAGGTCCTGCATGCTATTGTGGTCTGACTGCAAAAAACATGAAATTTGAAATTGACCTTCACACAAAAGCAGGTGTAGATTTTTCATTCAAATCCTCGCTTGAAAAAAAAGGAATCTTTCTTTCGCAGAGTTCTATATCTGAAAAACCAACCACTAGATTCTTGCTTAATATCTCTGGAACAGAGCGTGAACTCTATCTTAAAACAAGATGTGATCCCATTGAATCAATAAAGTCTGATGCAGATGGCGCAATAGTAAGTCCAGTCTTTGATGAAGTATCTGAAGACACACTGGATGAAATAAAAGAAAATTTTGATTTTACATTGCTTGATCCACAAGGATATCTCCGCCGTGTAGCAAGTGACAATAAAATATTTTTTGAAAAAACTATGATGGACCTGTCCAAAATAACTGCACTCAAGACAGACCCTGATGAGGCGTTTTACCTTACAGGGCTAAGAGAAAAAGAAGCGATGGTAGCATTACAAAAAAAAGGTGTCAAGCATGTTCTTTATACTAACAAGCAAGATATCACAATGCTTGTCAAAGACAGAATGTATCACTTGAAAATTCCAAATATGAAAATTGGTGACACTACGGGGGTTGGTGATATCTTCTGTGCATCTTTTACCTGCTCTTACCTGAAAGAAAAAGACCCGATATGGGCAATCTGCTTTGCAGTTGGTGCGGCACAAGCTGCCCTTGAGACACGTGCCACCGGTCTTGACAAGGTTCCGGTAGGAGGGGATACTGAGAGAAATGCCGCATATCTTTACAATTTGATGCAGTTCTCAAGTGTCTAAGCTTTTATTGTGTGAAAATAGAATCTAAATTGTGAAGGTTGCAATCTATAGTCAAGACCAAGAGCAGACTGTAAAATCCATAAAACAATCACTTGAAAGCCATGGGATAGAAACCATCAATCTTGGAAAAAAATCTCTTGGAAAAGACATTGACTATGTAATAGTGACTGGAGGAGACCGAGGAGTTAGAAAATATTTTCATAACGTTGAAAATTCCACAATTCCAGTTCTTGGAATAAACGAATACGAATCTAGCGGATTTTTAGCCCAGACTGATCTTAAACAATTTCCGATTTATCTTAACCGTCTAAAAAAAGGTGATTTCTCAATTGAAGCCTTACCACGAGTTGGCGTAAAAATTGATGGAAAACAAATCTATCCTGCATTAAATGATGTTGCGATATTTTCCTCAAAGAGTGCCATACTGTTAGAGCATGTCTTGCGTATAAACGGAGAAGAGCTGTGGCATGACAGCAGCGATGGTTTGATAGTCTCAACACCTATTGGTNTTTCCTCAAAGAGTGCCATACTGTTAGAGCATGTCTTGCGCATAAACGGAGAAGAGCTGTGGCATGACAGTAGCGATGGTTTGATAGTGTCAACACCCATTGGCTCTTCTGCATATTCCATGTCTGCAGGTGGTCCTGCAATATATCAAAACTCAAAGGTCTTTTGCATTGTATCTGTAAACTCACTTGATAATACTCGACGTCCTCTTATCGTCCCAGAAGATGCCCTNGGTCTTTTGCATTGTATCTGTAAACTCACTTGATAATACCAGACGTCCTCTTATTGTTCCAGAAGATGCCCTTATTGAAATTGATGACATTTCATCTAGCCTCCGATGTGAGGTTGTAATTGACGGAAAAGACAGGTTCAAAGTAGACAAGACTGTAATCTGTACAAAATTTCCACAACCTGCAAATGTTATCCGAATGAAAAAAGATTCTACTACAGTTTCGGCTCTGGCTAAAAAAGTAAAGCTTGCAGACGAGCTACTCAACATGCCACCAAGCTCCAAGTTGTTGCTAAAAACATTGGAATACGAGGGCTCTCTTACTCAAAAGGAACTGGCTGAAAAGACACTACTTCCTGATAGGACTGTAAGACTTGCATTAAGTCACCTACTTGAGAAGGGTTATGTCAAAAGAAGAGTCTCATTGCGTGACACTAGACAAAGAATCTACGAAATTCCAAAGTAATGCCTAGGCGTTGGCAGACGCTCTTATGAATGCCTCAAAGGATTCTTCTGGGTATCCAGGTCTGCTGCTAAATTCTGGGTGGTATTGTACTCCGAGATAGAACTTGTGATTTGGAATCTCCAACACTTCCATGCGCTTTTTGCTATCACTGTATCCTGAAAACTTCATGCCCTTTGAAGAAAATAGTTCCAAGTATTTTTGGTTGAACTCAAATCTGTGTCTGTGTCTTTTGTGAATCTTTGTGGATTTGTAAAGTTTGAATGCCATTGTGTTTTCTTCTACGGTAATTTCATGTGATCCTAAACGCAGCGAGCCTCCCATGTTTTCAACTGTCTTTTGCTCTGGCAGTAAGTCGATTATTGGGTTTTCTGTACTTGGTGCAATCTCTGTAGAGTTTGCATTTGCCAAACCACAGACATGTCTACCAAATGCCACTGCAGCTAGCTGAAAACCAAAACAGATTCCAAGATAAGGTATGTTTTTCTCTCTTGCATAGNTTGTATGCTGCAAGTTTGTTCAAATCTCCGTTGAGTTCTTCAGAGTCAATCCAGTCTATCATGACATTTTTCCCGATTTTAGCTCCTGCATGTTGTAGTGCATGATTTACACTTACATAACTATCTGCAAGCTTGACATATTTTCCAATCATTGCAATTCTTACTGATTCTCTTGTATTTTGAAATGAATTTATGATTGCATTCCACTTGTCCCAATTTGTTGATGTATTTACAAGTCCAACTTTGCCAAACTTTTTGAATATTACATCTATGATGCCTTGGTCATACAGCATCTGTGGTACCAAAAGAATTGATTCTGCATCATGACATGAAAATACGTCACGTTCTGAGACGTTTGAAAATAATGAAATCTTCTTTCTTGCTGCTCTTTCAAGTGGTCTTGTGCATCTCACTGCCAGTAAATCTGGCTGGATACCGATTCTTCGTAGTTCCTGAACACTGTGCTGTGTTGGCTTTGTCTTTTGTTCGCCTACTACATCAAGGGATGGTGCAAGTGTGACATGTACAAAGATCACATTCTCTGGCNCTACTACATCAAGGGATGGTGCAAGTGTGACGTGAATAAAAATAACATTCTCTGGCCCTTCCTCGAGCCTCATCTGTCTTAGCGCTTCAAGAAATGGCAGACTCTCAATGTCTCCTACAGTTCCACCACACTCTATTACAAGCATGTCAAGATTTTCACTTTTTACTATCTTTCGTATTCTATCTTTGATCTCATCTGTAACATGGGGGATTATCTGAACACAAGCTCCTAGATATTCTCCTCGCCTTTCCGAATCTATGACACTAGAGTAAATT
>NZ_RCMC01000286.1:6270-7424 GCF_011319475.1 Candidatus Nitrosotalea sp. FS | reverse complement strand
GCCTTGATTGCCATTGCGGGAGTTTACTTTACCTTTGCCACAAGTCAGATCATAGTAACTCGCACTTTTACCCAAGTATTTGGTGGTTTGTTGTTCAGCTTTGGACTTATTGCCATAGTAATTACAGGAGCCCAAATGTTCACGGGAAATACTTTGGGCATAATGAATGTCGCAAGCAAAAAACTAGACTTTATCAAACTACTTAGAAATTGGGCACTGGTGTATTTTGGAAATTATCTGGGAGCAGCAGCAACTGCTGGGATTATTTACATGAGCAAGGTCTGGACAAAAAATGGTTATCAATTTGGAATCAAGGCATTGATGATAGCGGGTCCTAAAGTAAATCTTGGTTTTGTTGATGCATTTTTCTTGGGGATTCTTGCTAACAGCCTTGTTTGTTTAGCAATATACCTTGGAGTTAGTGGTAAGAAAACCACTGATAAGATACTGGGAATAATGTTTCCAACTGCGGCTTTCATAGCCATGGGGTTTGAACACAGTGTGGCAAACATGTATTTTCTGACATTTGCACTATTGATAAAAAATGACCCGTCACTATTGGCTGCAATGCAAACTGCAGGAGTGACAGTGGATACATCTCATCTTGATTATTTGGGCATGATTCATAACTTGATACCTGTTACATTGGGCAATATCGTTGGAGGCTCTGTCTTTANTGCGTCACGACCTATCATCTTTGATGGGACCTGGCCTGTGATTGCAATCATTGGTGCAGAATCTGCCTGCGCAGTTGCAATTCCTGTAACAATATTTGTTGCACCAGGACCTGATGTTGCAAAACATACTCCTGGTCTTCTGCTTACTCTACCAAAACCGTCTGCCATGTGCGAAGCCGATTGCTCGTGTCTTACCAGTACATGACGGATATTGCTCTTGTAGAGTTCGTCATAGATTGGCAAGTTTGCACCTCCCGGTAACCCGAAGGCAATCTCCACGCCTTCTTTTTCCAAAGCGATCATCAAAGACCTAGCACCTGATATTTTTTCCATAATTTTCTAACTCCGAAAATTGCTGTGTCTTACAGCACAAGCTCGACTGGCAACAAAATACTTGAAATGCTTGTCGAGTCTACTTTTGTCATACTTATCTACAATTTTTGCGTCTAAAATTATTAATAAAGATATTGATGAAAA
>NZ_RCMC01000286.1:5784-6225 GCF_011319475.1 Candidatus Nitrosotalea sp. FS | reverse complement strand
ATCTAGGCATGAAACAGACTGATGTCATTTCATAAGACTTAAACTAGATTTGCCTCAAGCAATAACCGATTTTGAGCGACAAGGAAGATATTCTTGATATCATTACAACATTTTTCAATGCTGGAAAAACAAAGAATGTTGCACCATTAAGTGTCATCCAGCTAGACGATCCTAGGTTCTCAGCATACAGTGACGTGCCACCTTTTGATCTAAAGGACTTTGCAACCACTACTGCACTTGAACAGCTTAGGTTTGTCAGCATATCTGATTATGATTTTGAGCTAAAAAACATGCGAGTAGATATATTTGAAAACTTTGCAATAGCGACTTTTACTGTGAAACAGTCAGGCATGATTGTGGACAATTATAGTTTCAGAGGACAACACATGGAATGGAGAGCAGGGCAACATTTGTCCTTGGAAAATATGCCAAATGGAAGAT
>NZ_RCMC01000286.1:5495-5656 GCF_011319475.1 Candidatus Nitrosotalea sp. FS | reverse complement strand
GCCTTTATCATTGCAACTGGGTGGTCATTTTGCCAAATGTTTCTTCCCATGTCAACTCCTGCTGCACCTGCATGTAATGCATCATGTGTCAGGTTGAATACGTCCATCTCTGTTGCAAGTTTTGGACCGCCTGCAATGATTACTGGTACCGGACATGATGT
>NZ_RCMC01000286.1:3388-5375 GCF_011319475.1 Candidatus Nitrosotalea sp. FS | reverse complement strand
GATGCGTTTAGTTTGATTGCTTCTTTTACAGACGTTGTGATTTTTTCATTTGAGAGGTCTTTGCCAATTATGCTTGCTCCTCCTGAGACTCGAAGCACTACTGGCACTGGAAAGTTTGCATCAACAGATGTTCTTAGAACACCTCGTGTAAGCATGAGAGAATCTGCATATGGTAATAATGGAGCTATGGTTTTTCTTGGTACCTCTAGTCTTTCTGTTGGTCCGAGAAAGTAACCGTGGTCTACAGCCAGCATCACACCGCGTCTGTTTTGTGGTTTGATTATTTTTGCCAGTCTGTTTTTGAGTCCCCAGTCCATAACATCATCGAAAAAATTTGCCTTAGTTAAGCGTTTCTGAATTTGTAATTATTATTTTCATGGAATCGTTTCCTTGATGTGCATAATCCAAAGCTTTTGCAGAATCTACAAGATCAAACTTGTGTGTGATGAGTTTTTTCACGTTGATTGTTCCTTGCTCGATTAATCGAAATGCCTCGTTTGTGTCTGTTTCAGAAGCTGCATAGCTTGGCGTGATGGTAATTTCTTTGGAATATACCTTGCTCATCTCAAGTGACATCTTAACATCTTTTGTGGGAACTCCAAACATCATTACTGTACCACCTTTTCTTACCAAGTCAATTGCCTGGGATATTGCATTGACGCTTCCAGTTGAAACCATTGCAATATCCACTCCACGGTTCTGGGTCTTTGCAAGAATTTTCTGATGTGCATCTGGGTCATCTGATCTTATCGTATCAGTTATGCCAAATTTTTTTGCAAAACCTAATCTAAAATCGTTAATGNAACCATTGCGATATCAACTCCGCGATTCTGGGTCTTTGCAAGAATTTTCTGGTATGCATCTGAGTCGTCTGATCTTATCGTATCCGTTATGCCAAATTTTTTGGCAAAGTCTAATCTAAAATCATTGATATCAAGACAAAATATGTCCTCCATCCCGTATGCCTTGCTTAACATCAAGTGCATTAATCCAGTTGGACCTGCACCCAAGATTGCAATCGAATCCCCTTTCTTGAATTTTATTTTATTCCATGCTCTTATGCAACATGCAAGCGGCTCTATCATTGCTGCCTCTTCAAAGGACACATGGTCTGGCAGTTTTATGACTCCACCGTGTGACACATTCCATTGTGGGACGATGAATTCCTCTGCTAATCCGCNGCCTCTTCAAAGGAAACATGGTCTGGCAGTTTTATGACTCCACCATGTGACACGTTCCATTGGGGAACGATAAACTCTTCAGCTAGTCCGCATGGGGAAAGATTTGTCTCTGAATATTTCTGGCACATGGTCTCGTTTCCATGTGTGCAATAGTGACATGAATAACATGGAACATGATGATGGGTAAACACCCTGTCTCCTTTCTTAAAATTGGTAACACCATTGCCTACCTCTGATACTACTCCGAAGGTTCGTGGCCAAGTCTCATGGAAGGCTGGCTGTATTTGCCGTAAATTTTCTCAAGATCAGACCCGCATACCCCGCAGGCTTTCATGGATACTAGGATCTCGCCACTGCCGACCTGTGGTTTTTCCACATTTTTTATCTGGACATCTGATGGTCCCAAAACATGTGCTGCCTTCATGATATCCATCAGACTTGGGTACAGTTTTATCTTTTCCGAAGTCTTGGCGCATGGAAATTTTAGAAATTAAAACGGTATGCTGTAAATTAAATAGGACCTATTTCTGAGACACAACCATGGATTTGTGGCGCGATATTGAAACTGGTCCCAAAGTACCAGAAGTGATTAACGTTATAGTAGAAATTCCAAAAGGTTCTCAGAACAAGTACGAATATGACAAAAAGCATGGTGTCATAAAACTTGACAGAGTGTTGTTTTCACCATTCTTCTATCCTGGAGAATATGGAATAATCCCACAGACATTTGCAGAAGACGGAGACCCAATGGATGCAATTGTTCTTGTTACCAATCCTACATATCCTGGAGTGTTGATTGAATCACG
>NZ_RCMC01000286.1:0-3279 GCF_011319475.1 Candidatus Nitrosotalea sp. FS | reverse complement strand
GAAAGAAAGTCGAGGTGCTTGGATGGAAAAATGCCGCAGGCGCCAAAAAGGCAATATCTGCTGGAATAAAACTATACAAAAAGACCTTCAAAAAGTAGTTTTCCTGTTTAATTCCCTGATAAAAAAATCCAAACAAAAATGGTATTAACCTGTATTACAAATTAGGTATATCATGAATGAAGGAGATAATGCACCAGATTTTGAACTTGTATCACATGATGGTACGACTGTAAAATTGAGCTCTTTTCAGGGCAAGAAAAATGTGGTCTTGTGCTTTTACCCTAAAAACCACCTGTTTGCATGTCCCTCAAAAAAAGTATTCCAGATGGCAGAGGCAACAATTGCTGCTTATCCCAGATAAAAGAACACGACGCTGAGCTCTTTGCAATCTCTATAGATACAGTACAGGATCAAAAAAAGTTTGTAGAAGAATATGGGGTACCATATAGTCACCTAAGTGATACAGCAAAAACTGTCTGTAAAGCCTATGCTGGACTAAATATCGCAGGACTTGCAAAACGATCTACTTTTGTGATTGACAAGAATGGCAAAGTTGCAAAAATTTTCAGAGAGATCAGTCCTGAAAGACATGGCCAAGAAATAATTTCGTCATTGCAGAACTTGAAATAATTCGATTTTCATAGATTCAATATATTTTTAAAGATGTGAGTTAAGACTTGATTTGTGCTAGATTTAGTAGCCAAGAAAATTTTCCTTACTAAAGGTAAGGGCGTTCACGCTGATAGGCTAACAAGTTTTGAATATGCATTGCGAGATGCAGGAATTGCCGGAACAAATTTGGTTTTAATATCCAGTATATTTCCACCTGGCTGCAAGGTTATCCCAAAAGCTGAAGGGCTGAAGTTGATAAGACCTGGCAGCGTTACCTTTGCAATCTATTCAAGACAAGAGAGCAATGAGCCACACCGATTGATGGCCGCATCTGTTGGAATTGCAGAGCCCAAGGACAAGACAAAGTATGGCTATCTCTCAGAATATGTCTCATTTGGAGAGACTGAAAAAGAGGCAGGTGACTATGCAGAAGACATTGCAGCACAAATGCTTGCATCATCACTTGGAATTTCATTTGATGTCAACAAGAGCTGGGATGTGAAAAGACAACAATGGAAGATATCTGGACAAATCTACAAGACTCGAAACATAACACAGAGTGCAGTCGGTGACGCAAAAGGTCAATGGACTACGGTATTTACAGCAGCGGTATTAATTCTCTAAATTTTATCTTCGTTTCATAAACAAGTACACTGCAGCTCCGCCTGCTGCAACGATTCCAATCAAAACGTAAATGGAATAGTTGTTAGAAACTTTTGGAACAGGTGGTGGGGATGTGTCGTTACCCTGTGTATAGTCTGATGGCATGGTATTGCCCAAAGTCAGAGAAGCTTGGTCACTTGTGACTGATGTATCTTTTCCAAACAAGTATACTGCTGATACCCTTTGTCCGTATTCTGGGTCTATTATCCACCCTGACTTTGTCAGGTCTGTTGGAAACTTTTGACCATCCTTGATTGAACTTGGAGTCAAATCTCCACCGTGGTTTGTAATTGCGATGTTTTGATTTGATATTGCGGTTACATCTAAAATGGAATTCAAGGGGAAGAATCCAACATCAAAGTAAGATGATCTTTGAAGCTTGTCAACTCCAAACAGTTCAAGTGGCTTGACTGTGGTGACTGGACCGGTGATTGGTACTTGTTTTGATACTTGTAATTGATAGAGCAACGCTCCTTGTCCTGGAGTGATGACAAACGTTACAGTGGAATTGGAATCCTGTGCCATCTTTTGTGCTGCATTGAAAAATCCTCCGTCATCACGAATTTGTTTTGGAATCAAGATTGCAGTCAATCCATCAAAAAGATATGATGAATCAGGTCTTGACATTGTGTATATGACAGATATTGTCCTGTTTCCAGATACTACACCGGATGTACCTAGTGCACTGCTCAGGTCTCCTTTTGGATTGACATAGACGCTGTTAAACTGTGCATTTGTTGCAAACGCCTTGTTTATGCTGCCAATAAGACTGTCTCCGACTTGTTGTGCATCTTTTTGGATGGTATTGATATTGTATGTTTCAATAAGTGCTGGTGACACGATGTTTACTATGACACATCCTTGATCTTGGATTCCAAGAACANGTTAAACTGTGCATTTGTTGCAAACGCCTTGTTTATGCTGTCAATAAGACTGTCTCCGACTTGTTGGGCATCTTTCTGGATGGTGTTGATATTGTATGTTTCAATAAGCGCTGGGGAGATGATGTTCACTATGATACATCCTTGGTCTTGAATTCCGAGAACGCAATCTTGTGCATTTGTAATTACAACTGATGTTACATTTGCAGTGTTTTGTACTTTCAAGCTTAGATCTGCTGGAACTCGCATCTCAACTGGACTTGTTGATGCCAAGGTGACAAACGCAGTGGTCTTGTTTTGTACTTTTTCATCAACTAGTATGTGAGCTGTTTCACGGTATGACGCAAGTTGTGGTTGTTGTGCAGATACGGAAACAAATGTAGTCAAAAGTAACGCGAAAATTATTGATAACGAAAGAAGACTTTTCAATTACAGCAGTTTTTTGAAATCGAACTATTAAGTTATTCTCTTAATTTTTCTATTTTTATTGCAAACCTCTGAAATGGCTCTTCCTTGTAGTGGCTTTTACAGACAAGCATCGTCTGCTGTGGGTCTGGTCCACAATCATAAGTGATCAAGTACTCGGGTTCTTTATTGCAGCATCGTGGATATTTCACTTGGCAAGTAATGGTCGTCATAAAATAAAATAGTTCTCGATCTAAACTCTAGGTTTAAATTATAATGTGTGCATAAAGCCATTGACATCGGTTCAAACCGTAGGGGAACATTGCCTGGCAGTTGGGGGCGCTTGACTGCCAGGCGCTTTTAATTAATAACTTTGGAGAGTCTTTCTGTCTGATTTTTGATGTACTCAAAACCTTCTTGCCAGAAACTCTCAGATGCAATGTCAATTCCATGCTCCTTGAGCAGGTCTTCTGGTTTTTTAGAGCCACCTGCAGCAAGTATGTCTACGTAGGTTGAGGCAAATCCTCTGCCCTCTTTTCTGTATCTCTGGTATAGTGACAGCGACAACAAGTTACCAAATGAATACGAATAGCAGTAAAACGGAGAATGGTAAAAGTGTGGTATGCATGTCCACTCTGCTCCAAAATCAGGAGTAATCTCCACCGAATTGCCAAACTGATCCTTTAAGGTCTTCATGTATTCTGACGTGATATCTTGA